>JAEZBF010000055.1 GCA_023427545.1 Pseudomonadota bacterium | reverse complement strand
GCGCCGAGAACGCCCGGCATTACCGTGAGTTCGCCGCTGCGATGCGGGAGCGCGACCCCTCTATACTGCTGATCGGATGGGGGGACGCGGAGCGCGACACGGGCCAATGGTGGGCGAGCGAACTGATCGCGGCGGTGGGTGACCAGATCGACATGGTTGCCCTGCATATGATGCAGCAGCGTCCCCAGCACGAGGACACCGTGCTCAAGGGTAGGCTTTACCGGAGCGACTACGCCCGGACATGGAGAGAGCTCAGCGCCATTTACGACACGGTCGAAAAGAAGCTCGTGGAGGCGCGCAGGATCGTCGCCGAAGCAAACCCGAAGCTGAAGCTCGCCATAACGGAAGGCCACCTCTCGTTGCAGCCGCACAACAAGAATGAGCTGCTCCGCGAGTGGATCTCAGGAATTTATCATGCGAGGTGCCTCACGCTGTTCGAACGGCATTCGGACATCGTGGATATCTGCACCCTGGCCGATTTCGCCGGTACAACCTGGACCGTCAACGCGGTGCTGCTCGGCTCTCCTCGCGAGCAGCCGTACCTTCTGCCGGTAGGGCACGTGATGCGCCTCTTCAAGCGCAATTCCGGCACCCATGGTCTCTCCGCCGAGTGCTCGAACCAGAGTGTGGCTGTCTCAGCCTCGCGAGCCGCGGACACGGTCTACGTCCATGTCACCAACACCGACCTCACGAATGACCTCAGCGTCAGCTTCGACCTGGGTGCCGTGGAAGTGACCGGTGCCACCTGCAAGCGCATCGGCACGCAGAAGTTGGACGACGCCATCGACTCGACACGGCTCGATGTTTTCGAGGTTGAAGAGAGGGGTGTTTCAACACTGGAGGGCGTGCTCCTCCCCAAGGCCTCCGTCAGTGTCTATGTGATCGAACTTGCCGCTTGATGAGCCGTCTCGAGAGGGGGGGCACAGCTGCGTGACGAGAACCGAGAGGGACCGCAGTCGGGTGTTCGCCGACGGAACTGATCAATCCAAGCCCAGTCGTTCCAAGGCCTCCGGCGGGGCGCTATGTTCAAGCAGGCGCGACCTCATCAAATCAGCGAGCCGGGCTTCAATCTCGATATCGGCAACTGGCTTGGTCTGCCCCGGATCGTTCCAGGTGTCGTACACTGCCGAATAGGTGTCTTGCATGACGCGCGGCCCATGAGAATTGAACCAGGGCGACTGAGCGATGACGGGAATTCGCAGTACCGGCATCCCTCCCGCATAGGGTAGGTCACGGACCAACTCGGCCCCGTTGAGCTCCTCAGCCGTAAACGGCTGCAGCATGTGGCTCGGCATCAGCGTGTACTGGTAAAGGCGCTGCCCCATTACATTTTCAGGATAGCGGAAGTAGGTGTACCGCCCATCGGTGAGGTTCACTGCGCCGCCGTAGTAGCCGAAAATCACCGCGTCATGGTTGGCGGCGCGCTCGTCGGCGAGCAGCGGCAGGAGCGAGCGGGCAGTGACGGCACCAGGAGTGGGCACCCCGAATGCTTCCAGAAACGTGGGCATCAGATCGGGCGTCTGGGTGAGCGCATTGCGCCGCTCGCCCGCGCGGCCGGCATGGGCGGGGTGGTGGATGAAAAGGGGGATGTTGGCGATTTCCTGATAGCAGGGCATCCGGTTCTTGGCCCACCAGTCATGCTCCCCGAGCATGTAGCCGTGGTCGGTTGAGACCACGAGCATAGTGTCGTCCCACAGTCCCAGCGCATCCATCTTGTCGAGTATCCGGCCGAGCTGCTCGTCGCATAGCGCTAGAAGGGCCATGTAGTTGGCCCGGAACTCATCCTGATGCTCGGCGCTCTCGGTGACCCGATCGTAGGGCGGCCAGTCGGCAATAGGGCCTTGGTAGGCCGTCCGGAACCGCTCGCGGAGCCGCGCGGGCGCGTAGAACGGCTCGTGCGGATCGAAGGTCTCGACCTGCAGGAACCAGTTGTCGGCAGCCTGGTTCGCCTCGAGGAACTCCTCTGCGAGATCGAAGCAGCGCACCGAAGGAAAGTCCGCCTCCTCCCTGATGTACGCGCGGTTCGCCATGTAATGATAGGCGATGCTTGCCGGACGATCGCTGAACTGCCGCGGATGGAAGCTCTCCCGCCACTGCTCGATCGGAGGCTCTACCACAGCCTTCCATCCGTCCCCCTCCTGGCCACGAACGAACTCGAAGCTGTTGTAGCGGGTGTGGTAGCCCGCCCCGCCGTCTTCGAAATAGTGGTAGTGGTCCGTGATGAGGTGCGAATACACCCCAGCCGCCTTGAGGCACTCGGGCAGCGCTACATCGAACGGCTCCATCGGCCCCCAGGAGCGGTGTAGGAAGTTGAGTCGACCCGACATGAGGTCCCGTCGCGCCGGCATGCACGGCAGGCTCCCCACGTAGTGGCTGTCGAACGTAACGCTTCTCTCGGCCAGGCGGCGGAAGCTGGGTGTTTGCATCAAGGCTCCGCCATAGCTTTCGAGAAAGCGGAGGTTGAGTGTGTCGAACAGCACAAAAATGGCGCGCACGGGGTGGTTTCCTGCTCAGTTGCCGTTCGCTGGGAAGGGATGGGTCAGCGAGACGTCGAGGTGATAGGTTCTGGCCTGCCCCGGCTCGAGCAGGATCATCTGGCCGCTCTGGCGCGCCTCTTTACGGCTGCGCGTTCCGGTGCTGCAGGGCTCTATCCCCGCTCCATAAAGGCCGTTACCCCCCATCCGGAGCAGCTGGAGGAACGGCAGCTCGGATGGATCGAACCCGATTTCGAGCGTCAGCCCCCTTGGATTCGCGATCCTGCAGGCAGCCGGTGCCTCGCCCATGGAGAAGATGGCAAGCTCGGCGCTGTGCTCGGGTGAAGGCGGACCGAAAGGAGCCAGCGGATCGTGCTTCGAGCCCTGCCAGGTTTGCTCTGCGCGCCCCGGGTCGATGGTGCTGCCCTCATCGATCAGTGGGTAGCCCACGTTGAAGTGGTAGAGGATCATGTGCGTCGAGGTGAAGGGACCGACATTGTCGACGCGGTCCTGGATACGGAAACTGGTACCGCCGAGTGGCACGGTGATGCGGCGCCGCAAGCGCAGTGCGCCCAGGAAGGTCATGGCCTGGATCACCTCGCCCTCGGCCCAGATGTAGGGCTCCTGAGCCGCCTCATCGATGCCGTGGCCGATCAGCCGGGCCGGCTGTGCGGTGCCGCCGCCGTGCAGGGGATAGTCGACTTCGCCATGTGGATGGAGCGGCGCGTCATCGAGCCGGTCCGTTTCGGGCTGTCGGATGTGGTCGAAGCCGCAGGTGGCAAGGAAGCCTGAGGCCTGGCGCAGATAGCCTTGCCCGCGATCTGATGCAGCATCGCTGAGCCACGGGGCTCGCATGCCGTTCGGGCTGTGCCACGAAATCGTGGTGCCATTGATCGCAAGACGCCCGATGTCGAAACCACGATCGATCGCGATCTCGAATTCGAGCCCGCCACCGGAGCGGACCTCGAGGATCCGCACACCGCGCTCGGTGCCCTCGCCGAGGGTCACGAGGCGAATGCCCGCATAGCTTTCGAGCGTCGCGTAGTGCCGGCGCAGCTCTGCAATGGAGACCGGCGCGCGGTTCATTTGACGGCTCCGGCCGTGAGTCCCTTGACGATGAAGCGTTGTCCAAAGATCAGCGCCAGCAGGGCAGGGATTGCCGAGAGCACCGAGGCGGCGGCCATCTGGGTGTATTTGATCTCGTTCTGCTGGGCGAACTTTGCGATCGCGACGGGTACGGTCGCGGTCTGGTTGTTGGTGAGCGCGAGTGCCACCGGGAACTCGTTCCAGCTGAAGATGAACACTAGAATGGCCGTGGCGACGATGCCGGGCAGCACCACCGGCACCACCACGTGCCAGAGCATGACCAGGAACCCGGCCCCATCCACTTGCGCCGCCTCCTCGAGCTCGCGGGGAACGTCGCGCAGAAAGGAGGAGAGAAGCCAGAGCGTCATGGGCAGGTGCAGGGTCGTATGCGCGAGGATCAGTGAGACCATGCCGTTCGTGAACCCCAGGTTCCGGAACAGCTCGTACCAGGCGCCGGCCAGCGCCACCGGCGGGACCAGGTTGAAAACCATGGCCCAAAGCAGAAAGACCGTGATGATCCAGCTGGGCCAACGCATGCGGAACAGCGAGTAGCCGGCGAGAAATCCCATCGCCATCACCAGCGCGGTGCTCGTCGATGCGACGATGACGCTGTTGAGGAAGTTGCGGCTGTAGGTCGAAGTACGGCCGAACAGCACCTCTTGGAAGTTGAGCGTGACCGGCTCGAACAGCACCTTGCCCATCAGCAGCGTGATTTGCGTCTTGAACGCCGCCGCCGCGATCCAGAGGAAGGGGAGGAGGACGATGAGCGCGGTGAGGATCAGAAACAGATGGAGCAGCAGGTCCGTCCGCAGCCGGCGCGATCGAGCGACAGTGCTCATGCCCTGGCCTCCATCCGGCTGCGGCGGGCCAGGGCCAGCGTGATCAACAGCGCGACGCAGAAGATCAGGGCGACCGACAATGCGGCGCCATAGCCCGCGTTGTCCTGGACGAAGAAGCGCTGGTAGATCGTGAAGCTGATGACCTCTGTCGCCGTACCGGGCCCCCCGCCAGTCAGGAGGTAGATTTCGTCGAACACCTTGAAGGCGATGACGGCGCGAAAGCCGAAGGTCACGAAGATCGCGGGCCAGAGGAGCGGCAGCGTGACCAGCCGGAACTTCTGCCAGGCGCTGGCGCCGTCGATCTGGGCTGCCTCTGAAACGTCAGTGGGCAGGGACTCGACGGCGGCGAGCAGCAGCAGGAACGAGAACGGCGTCCAGTGCCAGACGTCGACGGCGATCACCGACCCCAGGGCCAGGGCAGGAGAGCCCAGCCAGTCCATCGGCCCGAACCCCAGCAGCGCCAGGGCCTGGTTGATGATCCCGAACTGGTAATTGTACATGAGCTTCCAGATCGCGCCGATGATGATCCCAGGGATGAGGATCGGCAGCAGGAATAGGGTGCGGTAGAAACCAGAACGTCGGCCCAGGGCACTGCACGCCAGAGCCAGCGCCAGGCCGATGCCGACCTGCAGCGTCGTTGCGACGAGCACGAGGATCAGCGTGTTGACGATGCCCGCAAGGAACTGCCGGTCCGAGCCCATCGCCAGGTAGTTGCCCACGCCCTCCCAGGCCCAGCTCGCTTTGCCCCCTGCCCAGCTAACCTCGAAAAAGCTGAGCGCGAACAGGTTTGCGAGCGGCAGCAGCGTCAGCGCGACGAGAAACACCGACGCCGGGAGCAGAGAGAGATACTTCGCCGCTCCGTAGGCGCTCCGATAAGAGGCATTCATCGATCTTCCTGCCCGATAGCGCAGCGGGGAGGGGCCGGACGATGACTTTCGCCCGGCGCCAGCGGCACCCTATTCGGGCAGGTCCGGCAGCCTGCCGGTCTTGTACCCGGCATCTGCCATGATCTTCTCGATGTCCGCAGCCATCGAATTGAGCGCGTGCGGAACGGTGATCTCACCGGCCACTGCCTGGTTGAGCCCAAGCTCCAGCACCGCGATGATGGCAGCTCCTTCGGGCACTGAGGTCATCTGGCGGGCCATCGGAGACGCGACCACCATCGCCTTCATGTAGCGGTTCTCCGGCTTGTTCGCGAAATCGGATTCATAGGCCGCCTTGCTCACGGGGGCGCCGCCCATCTCCGCATAGGCGATCTGCGTCTCGGGCTTTTGGAACCAGGCGAGGAAGGCGAGCGCCGCCTTCTTGTTTTCGTCCGGGATGTTCTTCGGGATGCCGCCCAGCCAATGGCCCAGGGCCGGCGCCGAGGGGAAACCCGTCTTGTGCGGAATGTTGGCGTAGCCGACCTTGCCCACGACCACCGAGTTGTTGGGATCGTCCATCTGCGACTGCGCCGCGGCAGTCAGGATGGCGTGGCCCGCCTTGCCGGTGACCATGTATTGGATGAGGTCGTTCTGATCCATGCTAGCGACGTTGGGCGGGCCGGCTTCCTTGCCAAGCCGGATATACGTCTCGAGGGCCTCGCGCGCCTCGGGGCTGTTGATCGTAACCAGGAAATCGCCCGCCTTCTCATTGCGGAACAGCGAGCCGCCGTGGCAGAAGAGGTAGGGCCAGTAGTCCCAGCTCACCGCGATGGTCGCGCGGGCCGCGCGCTGCACGATACCGGTCATTTCCGGCGGGTTGTGAAGCACCTTGGCATTGGCCAGCAGCTCGTCCCAGGTCTCGGGGACCTTCAGACCCTTCTCCTCATAGAGATCGGCGCGATAGAACAGCAGCGTGACGTTGGGGTTGACCGGAACGGTCAGCAGGTCGCCGGTCTCGCGGTTGACCGTCTTGGTCTTGGAGTCGAACCAGGGCGTGTCGTCGTAGGTGTAGATCTGCGGATCGAGCTCGAATCCCGGATCGATGTTCTTGAGCGGCTCGAGGATGCCGCCGTGATACATCTCGGGGTAGTAGATCCCGTTGATGATCAGGAGATCGTAGTCGCTGCGGTCTGAGGGGACGGCTTTGCGCTGCTTCTCGAGGCTCCCCGCATAGGGA
>JAEZBF010000045.1 GCA_023427545.1 Pseudomonadota bacterium | reverse complement strand
CGCTCCAGCAGCCTGGGCAGCTCGGCGAAGACGGTGGGCGGATAGCCCTTGGCGGTCGGCGGCTCGCCCGTCGCAAGGCCGATCTCGCGCTGCGCCTGGGCGAAGCGCGTGAGGCTGTCCATCATGCAGAGGACCTTCTCGCCGCGATCGCGGAAGTACTCGGCAAGCGTGAGCGTCAGGTAGGCCGCCTGCCGCCGCATCAGGGCGCTTTCGTCTGACGTGGCGACCACCACCACCGCCCGCTGGATGCCGGCTTCACCGAGGTAATCGGTGATGAACTCCTGCACTTCACGGCCGCGTTCGCCGATCAGTCCGATGACCGCTACGTCTGCCGCTGTATTGCGCGCGAGCATGGAGAGCAGAACCGACTTGCCGACGCCTGAGCCCGCGAAGATGCCGAGCCGCTGGCCCTCGCAGATGGTCGTGAACGTATTGAGCGCCCGCACGCCCACCTCGAGCGGTTCTCCGACTCGGGCGCGGTCGTGCGCCAACAGCGCCGGCGCACGGAGCGGATACGACACCGCGCCCGGCATCACGGGCCCCTTGCCGTCGATCGGCTGGCCGTTTGCATTGATGACGCGTCCCAGCCAGGCCGGAGAGGGATTGACGCTGCCGTCGTGGCGGCGGAACACCGCCCGGCAGCCGAGGCGCACGCCGTTGACCGGCCCGAACGGCAGGCACAGGGCGTGTCCATTGCGGAAGCCGACGATCTCGCAGTCGAGTGCGCCGGCGTTAGGCGTTTCGATCGCCACCCTGCCCCCGACGCGCAGCTCGCGCACCGGTCCGACGACTTCGATCAGCAGACCCTGGACCGCCTTCACGCGGCCGAAGACCTCGACGTCTTCGATCGCCTCGATAGCCGCCAGCAAGGCTTTCACGCTCTGCGTCTCCTTCGAATCGCCGCCGCATCCAAGGTAACGGAACGTTAAGTACGAAAGCGTTAACGTGCGGTCGGAGCCATGTTTTTTGTTGCCTTCGGCCGTTGCTCCAACTTCGCCACATTTGGACGGGTTTGCGTGAGTCGCGAGAGTCGGTTGGTACCCTTTCTTAACCTAAAATCTTAAGAAAACTTGCGGCAATTAATCTCGTGATTTCAGTGACATAACATATTCACGGCGGGGTCTCGTTTCCGTATTGCCGAAGCGAATTAAACTTTGTTAACTATTGCGGCTTAGGTTTGAGTCATATCCAGTAGGGTTCGGTAAAGGGTGATTGCGGCAGCGGCCGCTTCACCCCTGGTCCAGCAGGACGACTTCAAGGGGAATGGCATGCGAGTGCTTCTGATCGAGGACGACAGCGCCACCGCGCAGAGCATCGAGCTGATGCTCAAATCGGAAAGCTTCAACGTCTCCACCACGGACCTGGGCGAAGAAGGCGTCGACCTCGGTAAGCTCTACGACTACGACATCATCCTGCTCGACCTGAACCTGCCGGACATGAGCGGCTACGAGGTGCTTCGCACCCTCCGCGTCGCCAAGGTGCAGACCCCGATCCTGATCCTCTCGGGCCTCGCAGGCATCGAGGACAAGGTCCGCGGCCTCGGTTTCGGCGCCGACGACTACATGACCAAGCCCTTCCACAAGGATGAGCTGGTCGCCCGCATCCACGCGATCGTCCGCCGCTCCAAGGGCCATGCCCAGTCGGTGATCCAGACCGGCGACCTGACGGTGAGCCTCGACACCAAGACGGTGGAAGTCACCGGCCAGCGCGTCCACCTGACTGGCAAGGAATACCAGATGCTGGAGCTGCTCTCGCTCCGCAAGGGCACGACGCTCACCAAGGAGATGTTCCTCAACCATCTCTATGGTGGCATGGACGAGCCCGAACTCAAGATCATCGACGTCTTCATCTGCAAGCTGCGCAAGAAGCTCAGCGTGGCGACCGGCGGCAAGAACTACATCGAGACGGTGTGGGGCCGCGGCTACGTGCTGCGCGAGCCCGACGAGAGCGAAGTGTTCGCCGAGAGCGTCGCCTAGCGCATCGCACACCTTCGGCAGGAATTGGGCCCGGAGCGTTCCTCCGGGCCTTTTCGTTTCTGCCTGCCCCAGCGTTTTTCGCAATGGCGGTGCAGCTGCAGATCGGGCATACGCGGAACTCCTCGTTCCGGTGTTGCCGATGCCACTTACCAGTCAGACCTTAGTCCGCTCGACGATCGCGCTCCTCGCGGTCGGCCTTATCGCCCTGCTCGGCATTCTGGGGACGGCCATCTGGCTCTCGGAGCGCACCCAGACCTATTTCAACCAGGTCATCGAGGCGAGGAATGCGCGCACCGCAACCGTCGACCTTCGCAACTCCCTCCAGGTTGCGGAAACTGCGCAACGCGGATTCCTGCTGACGGGCGACGAGGCCTATCTCCGGCCCTACCCCGCGGCGGTCGAGGGCGCGCCGCTGCAATTCCAGGCGCTAAAGGATGTGCTTGCGCCGTATCCCCAGGCCAAGGAGGCGGTCGGTACGCTGGACCAGGCCATTACCCAGAAGCTGACGGAGATGGAGCAGACCATCGCGCTCAAGCGCGAGGGACGGGATGCGGAGGCGCTGGCGATCGTCAGCACCAATGCCGGCAAGGAACTGATGGACCAGGCACATACCCTGTTCACCAGCCTGATCCGCGCCGCCGACGACCGCGTGTTCAATGGTATCACCGACCAGCGCGAGAGCGCGCTTGCGCTGCGCTGGGTGTCCGTTATCGGCGGCATCGTCATCATCCTCGTGGTCGGCGGCTCGGCGCTGACGGTCGTGCGCTATACCCGAGAGCTGGCATCGGCACGGAGCGAAGTGGAACAGCTCAATGTCGGGCTGGAGGAGCGGGTGCGCGAGCGGACGCTCGACCTAAAGCGCGCCAACGAGGAAATCCAGCGCTTCGCCTACATCGTTACGCACGATCTGCGCGCGCCGCTGGTCAACATCATGGGCTTCACCTCCGAGCTCGAGGCAAGCATCGCCCCCCTCCAGACGCTGGTGGATCGAGCGGGCGAGAGCGAGGACCCTGCACTCGTCGAGGCGAAGCGGGCGGCGTCCGAGGAACTGCCCGAGGCGATCGGCTTCATCCGCTCCTCGACCAAGAAGATGGACGGGCTGATCAACGCCATCCTGCGGCTCTCCCGCGAGGGTCGTCGCACGCTGCGTCCAGAGCCGGTCGAGCTCAAGGCGGTGGCGGAGAACTCCGCCGGCGCCGTCCAGCACCAGATCGCCGAGGCCGACGGATCAGTGGAGATCGACCTCAACGTGCCCACCATCGTCTCCGACCGCATGGCGCTCGAGCAGGTCGTCGGCAACCTGCTCGACAATGCGGTGAAGTACCGCCGCAAGGACGTGCCGCTGCGGATCGTCATCCGCGGCCGCCTCGCGCCCCATGGCCGGGTCAGCCTGGAGGTCGAGGACAACGGACGCGGCATCGCCGCGCAGGACCATCAGCGCATCTTCGACCTGTTCCGCCGCTCGGGCTCTCAGGACCAGCCCGGCGAGGGCATCGGGCTTGCGCATGTGCGCACCGTCGTCCGCAACCTGGGGGGCGACATCACGGTCAAATCCGAGCTTGGACAAGGCTCGGTTTTCAAGATAGTCCTCCCGCGCGACCTAAGGCCCATCCTGGAGAACGACGCCACATGAGCGACCCCATCACCCCGGTCACGATCGTCATGATCGAGGATGACGAGGGCCACGCGCGCCTGATCGAGAAGAACATCCGCCGCGCCGGGGTCAACAACGAGATCGTGCCCTTCACCAACGGTACGGAAGCGGTCAGCTTCCTCTTCGGCGCCGACGGCTCGGGCGAGGTCAGCACACACCGGCACCTGCTCATCCTGCTCGACCTCAACCTGCCCGACATGACGGGCGTCGACATCCTCGAGAAGATCAAGAACAACGTGCACACCAAGCGCTCGCCCGTCGTCGTCCTCACCACCACGGACGACCAGCGCGAAATCCAGCGCTGCTATGATCTTGGTGCCAACGTCTACATCACCAAGCCGGTGAACTATGAGAGCTTCGCCAATGCCATCCGGCAGCTGGGGCTCTTCTTCTCGGTGATCCAGGTTCCGGAAACCACCTGAGCGATGGCAGGACCGACCCGTGTCCTTTATGTCGATGACGATCTCGCCCTCGTCCGGCTGGTGCAACGCGCGCTTGGCCGGCGGGGCTACGAGGTCGAGCATGCGGCGAGCGCCGAAGCGGCGCTGACCCGTCTCCAGCAGGGGGCGGTCGACGTCATTGCGCTCGACCACTACCTGCCGACCGGCACCGGCCTCGACCTGCTGCAGGAGCTGCGCAATCTCTCTCCCGCACCGGCCGCGGTCTATGTCACCGGCGCCTCCGATACGAGCATTGCAGTTTCCGCGCTGAAGTCTGGCGCGACCGACTACGTCCCCAAAACGGTCACCGACGACTTCATCGAGCTCCTCGCGACTGCCATCGACCAGGCCTATGAAAAGAGGCGGCTCGAAGAGGCCAAAGAGCAGTCCGACCGCGAAATGCGGGTGGCGCGGGAGCGGGCAGAATTGCTTTTGCGCGAGGTAAACCACCGCGTTGCCAATAGTCTAGCGCTGGTGTCCTCGCTTGTCCGGCTGCAGGCCGGCGCGGTGGCCGACCAGGCCGCGCGCGATGCGCTCGAGGAGACGCAGGCGCGGATCTTCGCGATTTCCGGCATCCACAAGCGGCTCTATACGGCGACCGATATCCGCTTCGTCGAGATCGACGAATACCTGGGCAGCATCGCCGAGCATCTCGATACGACCATGAAGGCGAGCGGCCACGAGGTTCGCATCAAGGTGGACGCCGAGCCGCTCAAGGTGCCCACCGATGCGGCGGTTTCGATCGGCGTGGTGGTCACGGAGCTCGTCACCAACGCCTTCAAGTACGCCTACCCCGCCGGAGAGTCGGGCGAGGTGCGGGTGGGGCTCAAGCGCGTCGATCCGGAGACGGCAGCGCTTTTCGTTGCCGACGACGGAATCGGCTGGAGCGGCGCCGGCCCGGTCAAGGGCACAGGCCTCGGCACGCGGATCGTGCAGGCGATGGCGACCACGCTCGAGTCCCGCGTCGAGTACGAGCTGACGTCCCCCGGCACCCGGGTCACCCTGCGCTTCGGCCTTGGAGCCTGACGCCGCTACGGTAGCGCGGCGGCCCTGCCGTGACTATCTTCCTCCCATGCGAATGCAGGACTTCATCGCAACGGCGAGCATCGCGCTCATCGTGGGCGCTCCCGTGGCCGCGCAAGACGTGCGCGAGGAGCTGGTAACGATACCGGCCGGTGCGCATAGCCTTGCCGGTACGCTCACCCTGCCGGCGGGTCCGCCGCCCTACCCCACCGTCATCTTCATCTCCGGCAGCGGCCCGTCCGATCGCGACGAGACCCTGCCCGGTATCCCTTTCCAGCCATTCCTCGCCCTTTCCGAAGCGCTGACCGCGAAAGGCATCGCGGTGCTGCGCTACGACGATCGGGGTGTCGGCGGTTCGACCGGCGACTTCGCGAGCGCGACGACAGCCGACTTCGCAGAAGACGCGGGGGCGGTGCTGAATTACCTGCGGTCGCGGCCGGAAACCGGTCCGATCGGCGTGCTTGGCCACAGTGAGGGCGGGATCGCTGCCGCGATGGTGGCGGTCACCCATCCTGAGGACGTCGACTTCGTCGTTACCCTCGCCGGCCCGGCTGTGACTGGCGAGGCACTGCTGCGCAGCCAGATCACGCATATCCGCGCGAGTTCCAACGATCCGCAGATCGAAGCCGCGATGATGAGACAGGAAAGGCAGCTGACCATGCTCGCCGCAGGTGAGTTCGACGAGCTCGAAGCCGACTTGCACGAGCAGTTCGCCGCGCTTCCGGCTGCCCAGCAGGCGCAGGTGGGCGGCGAGGAAGCCTTCGTCGCCGGTGGCATGCAGCTCTTCCGTGGCTGGCTCGGATGGTTCGTCAGGCACGACCCTGCAGAGGACTGGCGCAAAGTGCGTCAGCCGGTTCTCGCCCTCTTTGGCGAGCACGATACGCAGGTGCCGGCGACCGAAAACGCAGCGGCGCTCAAAGCGGCAGCGGAGACGGCCTTGGTCGAGATCGTGCCTCGTGCGAACCATCTCTTCCAGGCGGCAGAGACCGGCGAAGTCGCCGAGTACGCGACCCTGCCCGCGTCCTTTGCCGAAGGCGTGACGGAGCGGATCGCGGACTGGATCCTGGAGCAGACCGGCTCGGCCAGCGGTCACTGAGGCCGCTTGGCCTCTGCTTAGCCGGCTTCCTGCAGGCGCTCGGTGGCGACGTCGAGGAACTTGGCTTCGAGCAAGTCGCGGTCGAACGGCTTCATCATGTAGTCCGAGGCGCCAGCCTTCAGCGCGAGTGCGATCTGGCCGATGTCATTCTCGGTGACGCAGAACACGACCTTAGGCTTGTTGCCGCCGACATAGCTGCGCAGCAGCTTGAGGAATTCGAGGCCGCCCATGATGGGCATCTGCCAGTCGAGGAGGATGGCGTTGGGCATCTCCTGACGGCATTTGTCGAAGGCTTCCTGGC
>JAEZBF010000042.1 GCA_023427545.1 Pseudomonadota bacterium | reverse complement strand
GAGCTCAGGCCTACGGCGTCGAAGATCTGCGCGCCGCAATAGGACTGGTAGGTCGAAATCCCCATCTTGGCGATGACCTTGAGGATGCCCTTATCGATCGCCTTGATGTAGCGGTAGACGATCTCGTGCTCGTCCACCTCCTCGGGGAGGTCGGCGCGCATCGCCAGCAGCGTCTCGAAGGCGAGATAGGGGTTGATCGCCTCGGCACCATAGCCCGCCAGCGCGCAGAAATGGTGGATTTCGCGGGCTTCGCCGGTCTCGACCACGAGGCCCACGGAGGTGCGCAGGCCCTTGCGGATGAGGTGGTGGTGCACGCCCGCGGTCGCCAGCAGGGCCGGGATCGGGATGCGGTCGGGCCCGACCATGCGGTCGGACAGAATGATGATGTTGTCGCCTGAATGGACCGCCATCTCGGCATCGGCGAAGAGGCGGTCGAGCGCCGGCTTCATCCCGGACGCGCCTTCCGAGGCGGGGTAGGTGATGTCGAGCGTCTTCGACCGGAAGGGGTTGTCCTCCATGCCGCCGATCGCACGGATCTTTTCGAGATCGGAGTTGGCAAGGATCGGCTGGCGAACCTCGAGGCGCTGGCGGTTGCCGCCGCCCTTGAGGTCGAGCACGTTCGGACGCGGCCCGATGAACGAGACGAGACTCATCACCAGCTCTTCGCGGATCGAGTCGATCGGCGGGTTGGTGACCTGCGCGAAGTTCTGCTTGAAGTAGGTGTAGAGCAGCTTGGACTTGTCCGAGAGCGCCGAAATCGGCGTGTCGGTGCCCATGCTGCCGACTGCCTCCTGGCCGGTCGTGGCCATGGGGGTGAGCAAGAGCTTCAAATCTTCCTGGGTGTAGCCGAAGGCCTGCTGGCGATCGAGCAGGCTGACGCCATCGGTTGTCGGCGTCTGCGGCGCGACGTCGGGCAGTTCCTCGAGGACGATCTGGGAGCGCCCGAGCCAGGTCTTGTAGGGGTGGGCGTTGGCGAGCTCGGCCTTGATCTCCTCGTCGGAGACGATGCGGCCCTGCCTGAGGTCGATCAGCAGCATCTTGCCCGGCTGCAGCCGCCACTTGGTGACGACCTTTTCCTCATCGACCGGCAGCACTCCGGCTTCGGAGGACATCACCACTTCGTCGTCGGCGGTGACGAAATAGCGGGCCGGACGCAGGCCGTTCCGATCGAGCGTAGCACCGATGTAGACGCCATCCGAGAAGCACATGGCGGCGGGGCCGTCCCAGGGCTCCATGAGGGCGGCATGGTACTCGTAGAACGAGCGCCGGCTCTCATCCATGAGCGGGTTGCCCGCCCAGGCCTCGGGGATCAGCATCATCGCTGCGTGGGGCAGGGAGTAGCCGCCGCGGATCAGGAACTCGAGGGCGTTGTCGAAGCAGGCGGTGTCGGACTGGCCGGGATAGGAGATCGGCCAGAGCTTCTGGATATCCGCGCCGAACAGCGGCGATGAGACCGAGGCCTGGCGGGCGGCCATCCAGTTGACGTTGCCGCGGACCGTGTTGATCTCGCCGTTGTGGCAGACGAAGCGGTAGGGGTGGGCGAGCCGCCAGCTCGGGAAGGTGTTTGTTGAGAAGCGCTGGTGGACGAGCGCCAGCGCCGACTCGAAATCGGGGTCGGAGAGGTCGGCGTAGTAGGCCTTGACCTGCCAGGAAAGGAACATGCCCTTGTAGATGACGGTGCGGCAGCTCATCGAGACGACGTAGAAGTCGGTCGGGTCGCCGGCATAGGCCGAGTAGATCTTGGCCGAGATCACCTTGCGGATGATGTAGAGCTTGCGCTCGAAGGCCTCCTCGTCGGCGATGCCGTCGCCGCGGCCGATGAAGACCTGGCGGTGGAACGGCTCGGTCGCGACGATCTCGGGATCGTGGCTGAGACGCGAATTGTCGGCGGGAACGTCGCGCCAGCCGAGCACCGTCTGGCCCTCTTCGACGATGACGCGCTCGACGAGCCGCTCCATCTTGGCGCGCAGTGCGGCATCCTGCGGCATGAAGACAAAGCCGACGGCGTACTGGCCGGGCTCGGGCAGGCG
The DNA here is from genome assembly GCA_023427545.1 of Pseudomonadota bacterium. GTDB lineage: Bacteria > Pseudomonadota > Alphaproteobacteria > Rhizobiales > Devosiaceae > JAEZBF01. The sequence continues at coordinate 5,731 of JAEZBF010000042.1, read as the reverse complement.
CATGCCGAGCCGATCCGCTTCCTTGAGGAAGAACCTGTGCGGGATCTGCACCATGATGCCGGCGCCGTCGCCCATCAGCGGATCGGCACCCACGGCGCCGCGATGCTCGAGATTTTCGAGAATCCGCAGCCCGTCCTCGACGATGCGGTGGCTCTTTTCGTTGTGCAGGTTGACGATGAAGCCGACGCCGCACGCATCGTGCTCGTTGCGGGGGTCGTAGAGCCCCTCGGCCGTGAGCCGGTTTTTGCGAATGGCGGTCCGGGTCAGTTGAGGGGCAAGTCCCTGCTGATCGTGTGCCATGTCGCAATCCTTCTCTGCGGCGCCGGGCCTATCCCGGCTTACGATGGGTCATTCCTTTCGCGGACGCACCCGAACCCGAACCGTAAAACAACCACGGTTCGACTCCGGCTCGTCCTTGTCGTTGGAGCGGCTCTGCATCCAAATGGCCGCCGGGCGGGCTTTTCGCCCCGCCGCTCCGTTTCCGCCCACGACAGGCGGTCCAGCCGGACCAGCGCGCACCCTAGCACCCGGGAGACGGGGAGGCTGCTCAAGATTTGGACAACAGTGTTGTCCTATTGGGCGGAGATTTGCACAAAAGTTTGTGAGGCACAAGCGGGTCGTGTGGGCGGAGGATGGCTCCGTGCCGCTGCGTCCAGATTGGAGAGATCGGAGCGTGGGGCAACCCCCTCCGCCATGCTGCGCATGGTCCCGCTCCGCCGCTGCGCGGGAGAGGAGTCCTGACTGCCCCTCACCCGGCGCTGCGCGCCACCCTCTTCCTCAAGGGGAGAGGGGAAGAGGGGTGGTTATTCGAGGTGGGACCGGAGGAACCAGAGGTTCTTGTCGAGGGTGCGGGAGAAGGCGGTGAGGATATCGGCGCTGTCGGCGTCGCCGGCTCCATCGGCTTCGTCGATGCCCTGGCGGGTCGACTTGCTGACCGCAGCGTAGCGCTCGACGAGCGCCTGCAGGTGCTCCTTTATGCGGCGGGTCTCGGTGGGGTAGGGCGGGAGCTTGCTGGCCGCTGCAACGTGCTGGACCGTCCCGGCCGCGATCCCATCGAGCTGGGCCACCCGCTCGGCGATGATGTCGACGTGCTCGTCGAGGTCGTCGCGCAGCTTGTCGAGCATCTCGTGCACGGCGATGAAGGTCTCGCCCTTGATGTTCCAGTGGGCCTGCTTGGTGATCAGCGCGAGATCGATGGCTTCGGCGAGCCGCAGATTGAGCAGCGCGACCATCTCGGCCTTGGTGTTGGACTTGAGCCCGGTGTCGGGAGCTTGCATTTCAGCCTCGCTGTTGGGGTGACGCGTCCCCTGACGCTTGCCCGGATAACAAGGCTGGGCGGGGCAGGTTCCGCAAGTCCCGGGCGCAAGAAAAAGGGCGCGGTGCCGACTGGCATCGCGCCCCTCTTTTCCGTTCGCCCGGCTGTTGGTGCAGCCGGGCCGTCGTGACCGGAACCTGCCGTAAGAGCGGCTTAGTTGACGCTCTTGTCCTCGATGGTCTTGGCGCTCGCACCGCCATTGATGGCGATGGTGCGGGCCTTCTTGCTCTCGGGAAGCTCGCGCTTCAGCTCGATGTGCAGGAGACCGTTCTCGAGGTTGGCGCCGGCGACCTCAACATATTCGGCAAGCTGGAAGCGCAGCTCGAAAGCGCGCTCGGCAATGCCGCGATGGAGGAACTCGCGGTTCTTCTCCTCGGCGTCCTGGGCCTTGGCGCCCTTGATCGTCAGGCTGTTTTCCTTGCTCTCGATGGCGATGTCGCCCTGAGCAAAGCCTGCCACCGCAATCGAGATCCGGTAGGCGTTATCGCCGACCTTCTCGATGTTGTACGGGGGGTAGGTCTTGGCCTCCTGGCCGACGAGCGTGTCGAGGCGGTTGAACAGCCGGTCGAAGCCGACGGTGGAACGGTAGAAAGGGGTAAAGTCGAAGGTCTGCATTTCACATTCTCCTTTGAGCAACGTGCTTTTCGGGTCCCTCCGGCAGTTCGCTCCCGAAGCGGCGAGCGTTGAGCGCGGAGGTCTTCCGGTCCCCGGCTTTGCCGGCGGACAACAGTGATTTAGGGAGCGGTTTTGCGGCGTCAAGAGGGTAGCGGAGGGGTGAATTGGGAGGCTCGCAGGGGTGTGGTGCCACGCCCTCGTGGTTCGCGGTTCGACAAGCTCACCGTGAGGGGCTCACCATGAGGGCTACTGGACTGCCCGCACACACCCGGGGTGGGAGGAAGCGGAGAGGGAATTGTGGCGGGGCGCCTTGTTGGTGAACCTGACATGAACGCGGGTCTCAAGGTCGGTTCAGCCGGCCTTTGCTATCAAGACACCCATGTGCATGGCCTGCTGCGTCAAGGATCTGCACTATTCGAAGCGAGCCGTCGTCACCCGCCCCCCGCATGGCGGCTTGCTCAGAAGGAAGCCAGCCCACCGCAAGGTGTGCTGGCTTTCTTTTGTGCCGGTGACGGCGGGCGCAGACTCCCGTATCGCTAGCCGCCATGACCGCACCCGTTAGTCCAGACGGCCCCGAGCTCTGCGTGCTGCCGACCAACCCGGCGCCTGAGGGCACCGAGGCCGGGTATTTCCAGACGCTCGACAACGTTCGCCTGCGCTATGCGCGCTGGCCCAAGGGCGCCGGAGCCGCCAAGGGCACGATCTGCCTCGTCCAGGGGCGCACGGAGTTCATCGAGAAGTATTTCGAGACGGTTGCCGACTTCCAGTCGCGCGGATTTGCGGTGGCGACCTTCGACTGGCGGGGGCAGGGCGGCTCGGCGCGCATGATCGACAACAGCCGGCTCGGCTATGTCGAGAGCTTCGAGGATTACTGGTGCGACCTCAAGAGCTTCCACGCGCGCATCCTGCTGCCCGATTGCCCGCCGCCATTCTACCTCGTGGGCCATTCGATGGGCGGGCTGGTGGCGCTGCTCGCCGGGGTGCGCGACCGCATGATGTTCGACCGCATCTTCCTGACAGCGCCGATGGTCGCACTCGACCGGCAACCGTTCAGCATGGCCGGCATGGCGCGGCTCTGCGAGGCGCTCTGCTATCTCGGGCTGGGGCAGCTGCCGGTGGCACGCCGGCAGGACCGGCTGCCGACGGCGGAGAGCTTCCCGGGGAACCACGTGACCTCGCACCTGGGGCGCTTCATGCGCACCGTGGATACCTTCGCGGCGCGGCCCGATCTGGCGCTTGGCCCGCCCACGATCCGCTGGTCGGCTGCGGCGTTCCGCGCGATGGCGGAAGCCGGGCGCGATCTCTTTCCGGGCGAGATCAAGATCCCGGTGCTGATCCTGGCCGCAGCGCGCGACGAGGTCGTCTCGACGCCGGCGCTGGAGCAGCTGGGGTTGCGGATGCGCACCGGCCGGCACGCGGTGATCCCCGCCGCCCGGCACGAGCTGTTCATGGAAACGGACGAAATCCGCGCGCAGGTGTTCGCGGCGTTCGACGCGTTCATCACGGAGCAGAGCCCGTAGCCGCCCATTGGGTGCAAGGCCTGCGCTACCGAGGGAGGTCTCTCATGGTCCGGTCACTCTTGTTTCTCGCCCTGCTGCTGGCACCTGCAACCGCATTGGCACAGCCGGTGCAGCTGGGCACCCGGCTCATTGCGGACGGGTTCAGCGAGCTGGTGTTCCTGACCGCGCCGGCCGGCGATCCCCGGCTGTTCGTTGTGGAGCAGACCGGGACCATCCGGATCGTCGCGGACGGCAAAGTAAGCGCGGAGCCGTTCCTCGACATCACCGCGCTGGTGAGGAGCGGCGGCGAGCGGGGGCTGCTCGGGCTCGCCTTCGATCCAGACTACGCGCGCGACGGGCGGTTCTACGTCAACTACACCGACACCGCTGGCGACACGCAGATCGTCGCCTATACGGTGTCCGCGGATCCTGCCGTCGCCGATCCGGAGTCGGCGGAAAGGCTGCTGAGCGTCGACCAACCCTACGCCAACCACAACGGCGGCTGGCTCGGTTTCGGGCCGGACGGCAAGCTCTATGTCGGGATGGGCGATGGCGGCAGTGGCGGCGATCCGCAAGGGAACGGGCAGAACCCGAAGTCACTGCTGGGCAAGATCCTGCAGCTCGACTCCGCAGGCGGCGCGCCGGCAATCTTTGCCACCGGTGTGCGGAATCCGTGGCGGATCGCCTTCGACGGCAACGACGTATACGTCGCCGATGTCGGCCAAAACAGATGGGAAGAGGTGACGGTGATCCCGTTTGCTGCCGGCGCGAACCTTGGCTGGAATGAAATGGAGGGCCAGGCGTGCTTCAAGCGCGGCTGCGATCCTTCCGGCAAGGTGCTGCCGCAACACGTCTACTCGCACGACGAGGGTTGCTCGATTACCGGCGGGTACGTTTACCGGGGCGCGGCCATTCCGGCGATCCGGGGCCAGTACTTCTTCGCCGACTACTGCTCGGGGCGGGTGTGGTCGTTCACCTATGCGGGCGGCGAGGCGACGGCGCTTGCCGATTGGACCGACCAGCTGGGCAAGGACAGCATCAGCTCCTTCGGAGTGGATGCGGCGGGAGAGCTTTACATCCTCTCACACGGGGGCGAGGTGTGGCAGGTGGTGGCGGAATAGGACGAGTCTGGCACGCGACGGAGTCGTACGCCGACTGCCTAGCAACTGGGACTGCGGATTCGCTCCGACGGGCACGCGGTCATCCCTGCTGCCCGGCACGAGCTGTTCATGGGCGCGGGAAATCTGCACGCAAGTGTTCGCGGTGGTTGACGCGTTCACTGCGGAGCAGTGTCAGTAGTCAAAGAAGTAATCTGGCTATATGCTGTCGGGCATGTCCATAACTACTTGCAGGCGCTAAATGGGAAGTAGAGGTGACAAGGAGTTTTCTCACGAGACCATGAGGGCGGCGTTCAAGCGCCAGAACAAGTACTGCGCCAGCTGCGGAATTCGCTTGTGGGATTTGGGTCGTGAGGGCGAGAAGTGGCACCGCTTTGGGGAGTATGCCGAAGCGCATCATGTTCGCCCGGTGAAGGCTGGCGGGACCGCAGAGGCTGCAAATTGTGTGATTGTTTGCCGCTCGTGCCACATCTCCGCGCACAAGGGAGGCGCCTTCGCCGATGCCAGTATGTACGAGAAGGCCGGGAGTACGAAGCAGAAGCCGCTCTATGTTTCGACGGCGACGATTGCCAAGGGCTATCCCTTCTATAGGTACTCCGCGAACAAACAACCGGAACTCGACGACATCAACAAGCGCTACGGGAAGTAGCGACCAGCTAGCCAGCTAACGCCCGCAAGGCTTTCTCGTGGAGTTCGGGGGTGGCGGCGGCGATGCAGTTGCCGCCGGCCTGGGCGGGGCCGCCGTCCCAGGTGGTGACAACGCCGCCCGCGGCTTCGATGACAGGAACGAGGGGGGCGATGTCGACGTCCTTGAGGCCGGCTTCGACGACCAGGTCGATGTGCCCCGAGGCGAGCAGGCAGTAACCGTAGCAGTCGAGGCCCCAGCGGGTCTGCAGCGTCGCGGCGTAGAGGCGATTCCAGGCGGCGGAGAGGTCCCGGCCGGGGCGGCTGAAGAGGTCGGGCGAGGTGGCGGTGACCTTGGCACGCGCGAGCTCGGTGACTCCGCTGGTGCGCAGGGGCCGGACATCGCCGCCACGGCGGAAGCTGCCTTCGCCACCGACGGCGAGCCAGGTTTCGCCGGTAAAGGGCTGCGCCATCATTCCCGCTGCGGGGCGGCCATCGATCATGAGGCCGATCAGCGTGCCCCAGACCGGAACGCCGGAGATGAAGGCGCGGGTGCCGTC
>JAEZBF010000016.1 GCA_023427545.1 Pseudomonadota bacterium | reverse complement strand
TGGTCCTGCTGCAGAAGTCGATGGTCCTGGTCGAGGGCGTAGCGCGCTCGCTCGATCCCGAGCTCGACGTCTGGACCATCGCGGAGCCGGTGGTCGGCGACTGGGTGCGCCGCGAAGCCGGTCCGCTAGGCCGGCTCGAGGATATCGCAGACCGGCTGCGTACAGTCGGCGATACGCTCGCACGGCTGCCTAACGTAGTTGCGCGCGCCGAGGATCTCCTCGCGGACGAAGAGGCGCGGCGCCGGCTCGAGCGGGCCCGCAGGCCGGGCTTCCTGCTCACCACCTTGCTCTGGCTGCTGCTCGTCTGCGCGGTCGTCTTGCTGTGGCGAATGCTAAGCTAAGCGCGGCTTGTGGCCGCAGCGGGTTTGGACCTAGATTGCCGGCCAACGAGGGGGCTCGGCTGCTGCCTTCGCCAAAACAAGAGGGCAACATGACCATTCACATCCTGGGCCGGCTCGCCGGCGTCGCCGCGATTACGCTCAGCCTCGCCGGCTGTATCGACATGACGATGGACGTCCAGGTCCAGTCCGAGACCAACGCCAAGGCAACCGTAACCTCGACCATGGGCAAGGACATCTATCCCATGGTCAAGGCGAGCACCGCGTCAAAGGACAAGTCCTCCAGCGCGAGCAGCGAGGAAAAGGGCTTCTGCGAGGAAGAGAACTCGACCCTGACCGAGAACGCCGACGGCAGCGCAACCTGCGTTCAGGTCAGCGAGGGTCCGTTCGCCGATCTCAAGCTCAACGACGACGGCAAGGGTGCGACCTTTACGGTCGTCAGCCCCGGTCAGGTCCGTGTCGCGTTCGACACTTCGGAGATCAAGGGCGACCTCGCAAGCTCCACCGGCGGCGACGCCAAGGAAGAGATGGACGAAGAGACAAAGGCGATGATGGCCGCGTTCTTCGAGGGCCACTCGCTGACGTTGCGTATCGGCGGCAAGGAAGTCACCGAGACCAACATGGACATCGCCAGCGACAAGACCTCGGCCGAGAAGGTCATCCCGTTCCTCGACCTCATCAACGGCACCGTGGACCTTCCCGACGAGCTCTACGCCGTCGTCCGGGTCAACTAGAGCCATCATGCCGGATCAGATCAGCGTCGAACTGGTCTGGCTCGATCACGGCCGGGGCCTGCCGCTGCCCCGGCAGCAGACCTCAGGGGCGGCGGGGGTCGACCTCGCCGCCGCACTCGCCGAAGGGGAAACGCTCGAGCTGGCGCCCGGCCGCAGGGCAATCGTGCCCACCGGCCTCCGAATTGCGCTGCCCGAAGGCTACGAAGCCCAGGTGCGGCCACGTTCGGGCCTCGCCGCCAATCACGGTGTCACGGTGCTCAATTCCCCAGGCACCGTCGACGCCGACTATCGCGGCGAGATCAAGGTGATCCTCATCAACCACGGCGAGGCGCCGTTCTCCATCCGCCGCGGGGACCGCATCGCCCAACTGGTGGTCGCGCCCGTCAGCGCCGTAGTGTTCAGCGAAACGGAGCGGCTCGATGAAACCGAGAGGGGAGCGGGCGGACATGGCTCGACCGGCATTGCAGCGCGTTAGACTTGCCCTCGTGGCGCTGGCGCTCTCGGCAACTTCCGCCGTCGCCGGCGACCGGGCCCTGCTCGATATCATCGGTTATTCCGACAACGGGCGCTACTTCGCCTTCGAGGAATACGGCGTCCAGGACGGCTCCGGCTTTCCCTACTCCACAATCTACGTCGTCGATCTCTCCAACGACAAATGGATGTACGGCTCGCCCTTTCACGCGCAGCAGCGTGACGACCAGCCTGACCGCCCGCTCGCCGACGTGCGTGCCGAGGCGCTGCAGAAGGCGCAGGAGCAGCTCAAGCCGCTTAAGATCGGCGTGCCAGCCGACATCATCGCGCTCATCGGAGACGGCGAGCGCGATAACGACGCCAGCACGCTCCACTTCGGCACCCCGAGCTGGGGGCTGCCAGGGTCGACGCAGCAGCCTAGCCTCACACTCAAGCTCGAGACCTACCAGGCCGCGGCAGGTGATACCACCTGCGCCGCCTATTCGCTCGAGCCGGTGAAGGGCTACGCGCTGACGCTCAGCGGACGGGACGGCGAACGCGAGGTGCACCGCGACAAGACCGTGCCCAAGTCCCGTGGCTGTCCGCTCGACTATCGCCTCTATGCGGTTGTCCAACCGTTCGAATGGGCGGTCACCGAAGGCGCTATAGTCGCGATCATCTCGATGTACCCCCACGGCTTCGAGGGGCCCGACCGGCGGTTCCTCGCGGTTCCCCTCGAGTGAGCATGTTCTCGCGCGAGGAGACGCAGCGCTACGCGCGCCAACTCGTGCTCAAGGGCTTTGGCGGCGCGGCGCAGCAGAAGCTCAAGGCCGCACGAGTGCTGGTGATCGGCGCGGGAGGGCTCGGCAGCCCGGTCGCTGCCTATCTCGCGGCCGCGGGGGTCGGCACCCTCGGCATTGCCGACGACGACCACGTCAGCCTCTCCAACCTGCAGCGGCAGATCGTGCACAACACCGCCGATCTTGGCCGCCCCAAGGTCGAGAGCGCCGCGGGTTTCCTCAGCCGGCTCAATCCACACGTCACGCTGGAGCCCAACCCCGTCCGCATTAGGCCGGAGAATGGCCCGGCCCTGGTATCCGAGTACGATCTCGTCCTCGATGGGAGTGACAGTCTTGCCACCCGCCGGGCCGTTGCGGCGGCCACCATTGCAACCCGTCGCCCGCTGGTCTCTGGCGGCGTTTCGATGTTCGACGGCCAGGTCACGGTGTTCGTCCCCGGCGGCCCCGAGTTCACGGCGATCTACCCCGAAGCGGCATCCGAGTCCGACATGCCCTCCTGCGAAGTCACCGGCGTGCTCGGCGCCCTCACCGGCGTCATCGGCACCCTGATGGCCATGGAAGCCATCAAGCTGATCACGGGCATCGGCGAGCCCTTGATCGGCCGTCTCCTGCTCTACGACGGCAAAGCCGCCCGCTTTACCGAGGTGGAGTACGCCTAAGCGTCGGGGTGCTTGAACACCAGCGTCGCATTGGTGCCGCCGAAGCCGAAGCTGTTGGATAGCGCCACACCGATGTCGGCATTGTCCTTGCGCGCGCGCAGGATCGGCATATCCGCGAACTCGGGGTCGAGCTCCTCGATGTTCGCGCTCTCGCAGAGGAAGCGGTTCTGCATCATCAGGATGCAGTAGATCGATTCCTGAACGCCGGTGGCGCCCAGCGAATGGCCGGTCAGCGACTTGGTCGCCGAAATCGGTGGTGCCTTGTCGCCGGTGCCGAAGACCGCGCGGATCGCCTCCATCTCCTTGCGGTCGCCGACCGGTGTCGAGGTCGCGTGGGGATTGATGTAGTCGACCGGGAGCTTCACGCCCTCGAGTGCGACGCGCATGCAGCGCTCGGCACCCTCGCCCGAGGGCGCGACCATGTCGTAGCCGTCAGACGTCGCGCCGTAGCCGATCACCTCGGCAAGGATCTTCGCGCCGCGGGCCCTGGCATGCTCGAACTCCTCGAGCACCAGCACGCCGGCGCCGCCCGCAATGACGAATCCGTCACGCGCGACGTCATAGGCGCGCGATGCCTTGCTCGGGTTGTCGTTGAAGTTCTGCGACATCGCGCCCATGGCGTCGAAGAGGTTGGACATCGTCCAGTCGAGGTCCTCGTGGCCGCCGGCAAAGACGATGTCCTGCTTGCCCATCTGGATCTGCTCGTAGCCGTTGCCGATGCAGTGCTTGGAGGTCGCGCAAGCCGAAGAGATCGAATAGTTGATCCCCTGAATGCCGAATGGCGTCGCCAGCGTCGCCGAAGCGGTCGAACTCATCGCCTTGGGCACTGCCGTCGGTCCAATGCGCTTGGGACCTTTCTCGCGGGTCACGTCTGCCGCTTCGACGACTGTGCGGGTCGAAGGACCGCCGGAGCCCATCACGATCCCGGTCCGGGGGTTCTTGATGTCCTTGTCCTCAAGGCCGGCAGCCGCGATCGCCTGTTGCATGGCGATGTAGTTCCAGGCCGCACCGCGGCCCATGAAGCGGGTGGTGCGACGGTCGAGCACCTCGAACGGATCGAGGGTCGGCGCGCCATGAACCTGGCAGCGGAATCCGGGCTGCGCATATTCGGGCGCAAAGCTGATGCCAGGGCGGGCAGCGCGCAGGCTGTCCAGAACCTCGGCGGTGTTGTTGCCGATTGAGGACACGATCCCCATGCCGGTAACGACGACTCGTCTCATGCAATTTGCCTCGTTGGGCTTTGTCGCGCGCCTTGAGGCGGCGTCAGGTATCGGTGAAAAGGCCGACCCGCAGGTCCTTGGCCTCGTAAATGACCTTGCCGTCCGCCTTTACGAATCCGTCGGCGATGCCAAGTGCCAGCCGGGAGCGCATGACTCGCTTGATGTCGATCCCGTACTCGACGAGCTTGATGTCATTGGTGACCTGGCCGGTGAACTTGATCTCGCCGCCCAACGCCCGGCCCCGGCCCGGCGATCCACCCCAGCCTAGGAAAAATCCCGTCATCTGCCAGAGCGCGTCGAGCCCGAGACAGCCCGGCATCACCGGATCGCCCTCGAAGTGACACTTGAAGAACCAGAGGTCCGGCTTCACGTCGAGTTCGGCCCTGACCTGGCCGCGATTGAACGGCCCGCCGTCATCGTCGATACGGGTGATCCGGTCGAACATAAGCATGGGCGGCAGCGGCAACTGTGCATTGCCGGGCCCGAAGAGTTCGCCATGGCCGCAACGGAGCAGGTCGTCGTACCCGTAGGCATTGAGACGATCTGGCATGTGGTTCCCTTTTCTGGTCGCTAGTCTCTAGGGGCAGGGGCAGAAGGGGTCAATATGGGTTGTGGAGAGCGGTTTCACACCCCCTCCCGGCCTGCGACTTGTGCGATTGAGGTGCCAAAGTTATAAGTCCGGCCAGTTTCTCCGGGGCCTCCGACCGCACCGATGCATGATCGCTTTCCCCTCAACCGGCCACTTCCATCACGCCGGCCATGCCTGACCTCTATCCTGCGGATGGCAGGGCTGCGGCCGACCCGGCAGCGGCTGGCGCTGGCTGAATTGCTGCTGGGCGGCGAGCACCGCCACGTCAGTGCAGAACAGCTGCATGC
>JAEZBF010000013.1 GCA_023427545.1 Pseudomonadota bacterium | reverse complement strand
GCAACTCAACAGCTCGCCATCCGGCCGCCGACCATGAAGGTGCGCAGCGCCGTCGGGGCCGGGGACAGTTTTGTCGGTGCTTTTACCCTCGCCCTGGCCGAGGGGTGGCAACTTGAGGACGCGTGCCGCTACGGCGTTGCAGCGGCGGCAGCCGCGGTCACCAGTGACGCCACCGAACTCTGCCACAGGGAAACGGTGAAGCAGGTCTTCCAGCAGATGGGCGGCGATCTCGCATTGGTCGCATGATTGATCGGCGTCAAGAAGGGGCCGGCACGGCTGGTGTTCCTTGCTTTAGATTTGATGGAGCCCGAGATGCGAACCGCCGACCTGATGCACCGCGACGTCATCACCGTCCTACCCGGCAACAGCGTCAGGCATGCCGCACAGCTCATGCTCCAGCATGGGATCAGCGGATTGCCTGTGCTGGACGACAACGGTCTCGTCGTCGGGATGGTGACTGAAGGAGACTTGCTCCGCCGTATAGGGTCCGGCGCTTCCCGTGAGGTTCTCTCCTGGCACGGCGCCACAACGCCTGAGGGACTGGCGAGGAATTTCGTCAAGACGCACAGCTGGCGGGTAGGCGACGTGATGACAACCCCGGCGGTGACGGTGGCCGAGGACACGCCCCTTCACCGGGTCGCGGAGCTCATTGCGACGCGAAACATCAAGCGGTTGCCGGTTATGCATGGGGATCGGATGGTTGGGATCATCAGCCGGGCTGACCTTATGCGCTGGATCCTGGTCGATGCGCCTGCGCCAATCGGGCAAGGAGACGAGGCAATCCGGATTTGCGTCGTCGCCCGACTCCGCGATGCATTAGGCATCATCGGGTCCATGCCGGACGTAACTGTGCAGGATCGAACGGTTCGTCTCGAGGGCACCATTCCTTCAGCCGCAGCGCGGGAAGCTGTTCGAGTCATTGTCGAGGGCGTTCCCGGCGTCACCGGCGTCGATGACAAACTCATCGTGCGGGCCGCGTGACACGCGGTGACGGCAGTCGCGCAGCCGCGACCGCTGGACCGGTCTCGACGCTGTCATATGCATTTAACGCCCTCCAAAGCTCGGCGCAGGGGCTGGGCAGCGCCGAAGCAGGGGAGCGACTGAGGCGGGACGGCCTCAACACCGTCGGACACGAGACCGGCACGCATCCCGTGGCCATCCTGATCAATCAGTTTCGCTCGCCGTTGATGGTTGTCCTGCTGTTGGCAGCCCTGATCACCGCCATCGTCGGAGAGGCTACCGAGGCTTTGATCATCGCCGCCATCGTGCTGGCAAGCTCCGCCCTCGGCTTTTATCAGGAGCTTCGGGCCTCGGCAGCCGTGGCGAAGCTGCGTGCCCGGCTGTCGGTGAGCGCGAAGGTCATTCGGGACGGGCAGGTCATCAGCGTCCCCGCAGAGCAGATCGTACGCGGCGACGTCCTCGAACTTGGGGCGGGAAGCCTGATCCCGGCCGATGCCATCGTCATCAGCACTGACGAGATGCAGGCCGACGAGGCGGCGCTCACCGGAGAGTCCTTCCCGGCACCCAAGCTTGCCGCGCCCGTCGATGGCGCTCTCGCCGACAGCATGCGGCTGCACATGGGCACTTCGATCCGGAGCGGCATGGGCCGCGCCCTCGTTGTCGAGACCGGGCGCAGAACCCAGTTTGGCATCATCATCGGCGAGGTGGCTCGCCGCGCGCCCGAGACCAGCTTCGCCAAGGGCGTCCGCTCCTTCAGCGTGCTGATGACGCAGATCATGCTGCTGATGCTGGCGCTCGTATTGCCGATAAACCTGCTGCTCGGCAAACCTCTGCTGGAATCGCTGCTGTTCTCGACCGCGCTCGCTATCGGCCTCACGCCGGAACTGCTTCCCGCCATCGTCACCGTAACGCTCGCAAGGGGTGCCCAGCAGCTGGCCGGCGCCGGCGTGCTGATCCGGCGCCTGAGCTCGATCGAGGACATCGGCGCGATGAACGTGCTTTGCGTCGACAAGACCGGCACACTGACGCAAGGGCGTGTCACGCTTGACCGGGCCGTCGACCCTAGCGGCGCCGTCTCCGAGCCCGTTGCCCAGTTGGGGGTGCTCAACGCCCGGCTGCAGACAGGCTCGCCCAACCCCCTCGATCAGGCGCTGGCGTCCGCAGGCAGCGGCATGGATTTGACTAGGTACTCCCACGTTGCCGAAGTGCCCTACGACTTCGAGCGCAAGCGGCTTTCGGTCCTGGTGCGCGATGGCGCGACATACACCCTGGTCTGCAAGGGCGCCACCGCGTCCGTCCTCAGCGTCTGCTCCGGCGTGCTCTTGAACGGCGAGCCACACGCCCTCGATGGGCGGTTGCGCGCGGACCAGGATGAGAAGATGTCGGCGTGGGGCGCCGCCGGCTATCGCGTCCTCGCCGTAGCCACCAAGGACCTTGGGCCGCGCACGGCCTGCTCGCGCGACGACGAGACCGCACTCCTGCTTGCAGGCTACCTCTTATTCGATGACCCGCTAAAGTCAGATATAGCTGATATCACTGCAGATCTCGCCCGCGCCGGCATTCGCCTCAAGATCATTACTGGCGACAACCGGTACGTTGCGTCTCGGGTCGCAAGTGCCACTGGAGTGGCTGCGGGCAACATGCTCACCGGGGAGGAGATCGGCGAGCTCACTGATAGAGGTCTACTCCGCAAGGCAGTGGCCACCGACCTCTTCGTCGAGGTCACGCCCGACCAGAAGCAGCGTATCGTTCGCGCCCTCAAGTCCCCGAACCGCGTGGTCGGCTACATGGGAGACGGCATCAACGACGCCCCGGCGTTGAGGACTGCTGATGTCGGTATCTCGGTGGCGAATGCAGTCGATGCGGCAAAGGAAGCGGCCGACGTCGTGCTTCTTCTGCCCGACCTGAGGGTTCTGCTGGATGGGGTGCTGATCGGGCGTCAGGCGTTCGCAAACACCATCAAGTACATAACCATCACCACGAGCGCCAACATCGGCAACATGATCAGCATGGCAATTGCTTCGCTGTTCCTGCCCTTCCTGCCGTTGCTCGCCAAGCAGATCCTGTTCAACAACCTGCTGTCCGATATTCCGCTCCTCGCAATCTCGACGGATCGGGTTGACGACGACGTGGTCAGCCGCCCGGGCACCTGGAACTTTGGCCGCCTGCTCCGTTCGATGCTTGCCTTTGGAATCCTCAGCTCGCTCTTCGATGGGATTGCGATCGCGGTGCTTCTGATCGGCTTCCACGCAAATGAACCTCTGTTTCAGAGTGGCTGGTTCATCTTTTCACTGGCGACGGAGATTGCAGTTGTGGGGGCCATGCGAACAGGGAAGCCGTTCTACGCAAGTGCGCCGAGCCCCCTCCTAGCGGCCCTCAGCGCAGTGGTGCTCATTATCGGAGCTACAGTTCCGTTCGTGTCCGGCGCCTCTGCGGCCCTGAGCCTGGTTCCTCCATCACCGCCACTGCTCGCGATATTGACGCTGCTGCTTCTCTTGTACGTTGCAGCCACGGAAGTTCTGAAGCGCATCTTTCAGGAGCGATCGACCCGCAATCGCAATTTACGGGTGAACATGGCTCACCAGTGATCACGAACGTCTGTCCTCCTGTCTGTCCGCTAGAAAGGTCCCCCCGGCAGTGCCGCAGGAACAGCTACTACCGGCCTGACTTCCCCTCTGCCATCGCGCCGGGGACAGCAAAATTCTTGCTGGCACCGGCGAGTTGGTGACTGCCCGCCGCGTGGGGTCTCCTGCCTTTCCTCTTGGACGTCTACGTTGCCGTCGAGCGCCTCTGTCCGGGGCCCACGTTTTGGCGCAGCGGCGAGCGCGCGAGGCTCAGTTTGCTTTGAGTTCAGATTGAGCATTTATCGGCCCTCGCACGTAGCCGTTCCGCTTCAATCTAGATTGCGCTGCCGGTATTCTGAGATGGCGCGCAAGGCTTCCTCGGTCGCTGAACGAAGCGCTCCCGCCATGGTCGTCTGGCGTGTACCTTCAATGCCTTCGTCAAAGGCATGAAGGATATGTCGCAGCTGATAGGCGCCATCCGGGCCGACCCTCGCGGAGCAACGGATATCGGCATCCCCGTAGATGCTGAACCACCAACCTGGCAGCTTCTGCCTAAGGTGCGCTAGTTGTCGTTGCTATGAAGGTTGTTCACCCGGGGCATGGGTGAGAGGCTGGGGTTGCGAAGCTCCAACTCTTGCCGGAGGCCCCGGATGAACGTGCACAAGAATGCGCGGCTGACGCCGCGAGGTCGAGT
>JAEZBF010000414.1 GCA_023427545.1 Pseudomonadota bacterium | reverse complement strand
GCTGTGCTCGGCGAAGTGTTGAAAGCTGGGCGTTTCCAGCACGTGGTGTTCTCCGCCCTGGGCGTTCGCGAAGGCTTCCTCTACGGATTGCTCGACGATGAGCAGAAGGCGACCGACCCGCTGCGACAGGCAGCCGAAGACGTCAACATCCTGCGCTCACGCTCGCCCGCGCACGCTGCCGATCTCATCGACTTCTCGCGGCAGTTCCTCGAGGCCATCGGCATTGTGGAGTCTGACGAGGATAGGCGGCTGCGCGAGGTTGTCTGCCTGATTTCCGATATCGGCTGGCGCGGCCACCCCGACTATCGCGGCGAGCAGAGCGTCGATCTGGTCGCCTACAGCGCCCTGACCGGCATCGACCATCCCAGCCGCGCCTTTCTCGCGCAGGTGCTGGCGGTCCGCTACATGGGGCTCAAGCACAAGAGCGTCAGCGAGGAATTGCTGGAGCTGGCCGGCGCGGAGAAAACCGCACGCGCACGCCTGATCGGAGCGTTGTTCCGAGTGGCCTATCCGATGTCGGCGGCGATGCCGGGTGTGCTGCCGCGGGCGAGCTTTGTCGCGCACGACGGCATCCTGACGCTCGACCTGCCATCCGAACTGGCCTTCCTCGACGGCGAGCACCTGCGTTCCCGCATGGAGCAGCTGGGAAATACCGCCGGCTACAAGGCCATCGCGATCAGAGCCTAGCGAGGCGGGCTACTCCGGGTGCGTCTCGCTGATCGGGAATTCGACGACGCCTTTGCGCGTCGCAGCCAGACCCATGCGCCCGTGCTTGATCGCCAGCGCCTTCTCGCCGAACAGCTTGCGTCGCCAGCCCCTAAGCGCGGGCACGTCGGCGTCGTCGTCGAGCACAAGCGCGTCGATGTCGTCGGAAGTGGCGAGAATGCGCGCTGCGACGCCATTCTGCTCAGACACCGCCTTGAGCAGTACGCGGATGAGATCGCCGACGGCCCCCTTGGGTGATGGGCCGCGATAGCGCTGCGGCAGGTGCGGCAACTCTGCCTTGGGCAGCGCCTCCACCTGCCTGAGCAGGGCCATGATCTCGCCGCCGGCATTGCTGCGGCCGAAGCCGCGCTGGACGGCGCGCAGCTTCTCGAACGCTTCGGGGGTGGTCGGGCGCTGCATCGCCAACTCGGCGATTGCGTCGTCCTTGAGGATGCGGCTGCGAGGCTGGTCGCTGTCCTGCGCCCGGCGCTCGCGCCACTCCGCAAGCACCTTGAGAGCGGCGAGATCGCGCGGCTTGCCGATCTTCATCTTCAGCCGTTCCCAGGCCTGCTCGGGCTGGACCACGTACGTGTCGATGCTGCGCAGGATCGCGAGCTCGTCCTCCACCCAGTCCCACCGGCGGGTCTCGTCCACCTGCACGCGCAGGGCCTGGTAGATGTCGCGCAGGTAGGTCACGTCGGCGAGGGCGTAGGCCCTCTGCTTCTCCGTGAGCGGCCGGTGCGACCAGTCGGTGAAGCGAGAGGACTTGTCGAGGTCCACGCCTGCAACCGCGCGGACGAGATTGTCGTAGGAGACGCTGTCGCCGAAGCCGCAGACGCTTGCCGCGATCTGGGTGTCGAAGATGTTCCGGGGCACCCGACCGGTCGCCTTGACGAAGATTTCGATGTCCTGCCGCGCGGCGTGGAATACCTTCGTGACCTTCTCGTTGGCGAGCAGGGCATAGAACGGGCTGAGGTCCATCCCCCTGGCCAGAGGATCGACCAGCACGGCCTCTTCGCTCGTCGCCACCTGCAGCAGACACAGCTTGGGCCAATAGGTGCTTTCGCGGAGGAACTCAGTGTCCACCGTCACGAACTCGAAACCTGCGGCGCGCTTGCAGAATTCGGCGAGGTCTTCGGTGGCGGTGATCAGTTCGAGAGAGTCTTCAGTCATAACCATTTGCCTCTCCTAACAGGGGACGGCTGATGCTTCCACCATCGTTTTGGGCGGACGTCCGGGGTCGAGCGTTTGCTTGACAAAAGAGGTGACGCGTGCGCTTTTCCGCGCCGTTTCCCAGAGCCTCGATTGGTTTCCTTATGCACCGCTACCGCTCGCATACCTGTGCCGCTTTGACCGCTGCCGATGTCGGCAACGACGTGCGGCTATCGGGCTGGGTGCATCGCGTCCGCGACCACGGCGGGCTGCTCTTCATCGATCTGCGCGACCACTACGGAATCACGCAGCTGGTGGTCGATCCGGACTCCGCAGCTTTCTCCGAAGCCGAGAAGGTGCGCTCGGAATGGGTGATCCGTGTCGATGGCGTGGTGAAGGCGCGCACGCCCGAGACGGTGAACCCGAACCTGCCGACCGGGCAGGTGGAGGTGTTCATCCGCGAGCTCGAAGTGCTCGGCCAGGCCAAGGAACTGCCGCTCCCCGTCTTCGGCGAACCCGAGTATCCAGAGGACATCCGGCTGCGCTACCGCTTCCTCGATCTTCGGCGCGAGACGCTCCACGCCAACATCGTCAAGCGCACCCGCATCATCACTGCGATGCGGCGGCACATGAGCGAGGCGGGATTCGCCGAGTACTCGACCCCGATCCTGACCGCCTCTTCGCCAGAGGGTGCGCGCGATTTCCTGGTGCCAAGCCGCATCCACCCGGGCAAGTTCTTCGCGCTGCCGCAGGCGCCCCAGCAATACAAGCAGCTGCTGATGGTCGCCGGGTTCGACCGCTACTTCCAGGTCGCGCCGTGCTTTCGCGATGAGGACCCGCGCGCCGACCGGCTCCCCGGCGAGTTCTACCAGCTCGATCTCGAGATGAGCTTCGTCACCCAGGAAGACGTCTGGAACACGATGGCGCCGATCATGACGGCGGTGTTCGAGGAATTCGCCGAGGGCAAGCCGGTGACCAAGGAGTGGCCGCGTATCCCTTACGACGAAGCCATCCGCAAGTACGGGACGGACAAGCCCGACCTGCGCAATCCGATAATCATGCAATCGGTTGGAGCCCACTTCGCGGGCTCGGGCTTCAAGGTGTTTGCCGGCCAGCTGGCGAGCGACGACAAGACCGAGGTCTGGGCGATCCCCGCCAAGGGAGGCGGCAGCCGTGCGTTCTGCGATCGTATGAACGCGTGGGCGCAAAGCGCCGGTCAGCCGGGGCTCGCCTACATCTTCTGGCGCAGCGAGAACGGCACGCTTGGAGGCGCCGGCCCCGTCGCCAAGAACATCGGACCGGAGCGCACCGAAGCACTACGCACACAGCTTGGTCTGGGCGAGGGCGACGCGGTGTTCTTCGTCCTGGGCCGCCCTGAGAAGATGTACCGCTTTGCCGGCGAGGCGCGGACGAAGATCGGCACCGAGCTCAACCTCGTCGATCAGAACCGCTTCGAGCTCTGCTGGATCGTCGACTTCCCGTTCTACGAGTGGAGCGAGGAGGAAAAGCGCCTCGACTTCGCGCATAATCCCTTCTCGATGCCGCAAGGCGGGCGCGAGGCGCTCAAGTCCAGCGATCCGCTATCGATCAAGGCGTACCAGTATGATGCCGTCTGCAACGGCTTCGAGATCGCGTCGGGCTCCATTCGTAACCAGGAGCCCGAGACCATGGTCGCGGCGTTCGAGCTGACCGGCAAGTCGCGCGCCGAGGTCGAGGAGCAGTTCGGCGGCCTTTATCGCGCGTTCCAATTCGGCGCACCGCCACACGGCGGCGCCGCGTTCGGCATCGATCGCATCGTGATGCTGCTCTGCGGGGTGCAGAACCTGCGCGAGATCACGCTGTTCCCGATGAACCAGCAGGCGGAAGACCTGCTGATGGGGGCGCCGCTGCCGGCCACGCCCAAGCAGCTGCGCGAACTGGCGCTTCGCACCATTCCGCAAGAATAGCGTCGCGCCGCTCCGCGGCGGTACTGCTTAGCGAAGCCTTAAAGCTGCCCTGCTAGTCAGGTGCGGCGCCGGTGCGCTTGGATTCCAGGGCGGTGAAATCCAGATATTCTCATGTCGTCATGCTGCTCAGCGCGATTGCAGTCTTCGCGCCGGTGCTTGCGGTCGACTATCTGCTCGACAATTACGTGCGCGTGCGGGAACGCGCGACACTGCAGCAGACCGCCGACAACGTCACCCAGAAGATCCAGACCAGCGCTTACGACGCGATCGCATCGCTGCGACGAGTCCTTGCGGAGAGCCCGTCACTCTGCACGCCCACGTTCGTCAGCAACGTCCACACGCAGATGGCGCGCAGCCTGTTCCTCAAGCAGGTGCTGGTCGAGAATGCAGATGGCGTCCAGTACTGCGACGCCTATGGCGGTGAGGTCAGCTATTCCCGGCTGAGCAAGGATCTGACGGTGCCCGGCCACACCGAAAGCATCAGTGTGGTCAAGCTGGGCAACCTCGCGATGCCGGTGCTCAAGGTCACCCAAGCGTTCGGGGCTACTCGACGCGTATCCGCGT
Organism: Pseudomonadota bacterium; assembly: GCA_023427545.1. Classification (GTDB taxonomy): domain Bacteria; phylum Pseudomonadota; class Alphaproteobacteria; order Rhizobiales; family Devosiaceae; genus JAEZBF01. The sequence goes on along the minus strand of JAEZBF010000414.1, from coordinate 6,541 downwards.
TCGCTCCCGTGCTGCCGTTCCCGATCGAGGGCATCAACGCCGGATTGAAGCCGGGATCGATGGTCCGGATATCGCTGACGGACGGGACGCCGATCGTGACAGCCGGAGACCCCGCCGGGTACGACGACAACAAAGGCACCGAGTTCATCGTCTCCGACGCGTACGCCGGGGAGCTGCCGCTGCGGGCCGAAGTCGCTGTCCCGTTTGGGATTGTCCGGGCAGATTACGCGGATCTCGATGTCAGCTTCACCGTCATCGCCTGCCTGATGAGCGGCGCGTTTCTGATCCTTGCGCTGCAGTATGTGCGCCGGTCCGAGCTGCCGGCTTTCGACCTCGAGCGGGCCATCCAGGCGGGGGAACTGAAGCCCTACTACCAGCCCGTGATCAACCTGCGGACGGGCGCGCTCATGGGATGCGAAGTGCTCTGCCGCTGGGAGAAGCGCACCGGCGAGATCGTGCCGCCCGGCGCCTTCATCGACTATGCGGAGGTCACCGGGCTCGCGATCCCGATGACCCTGAGCCTCATGCAGCAGGTCAAGAACGACCTCTCCGAGCTTTGCCAGGAGATGCCGGAGCTCAAGGTTTCGATCAACCTGTTCGAGGGCCATTTCCGCGACGGCAACGTCGTCGAGGACGTGCAGGCGATTTTCGGCGGCTCCCCCATCTCGTTCCGCCAGCTCGTGTTCGAGATCACCGAGCGCCACCCCCTCGGCGACAGCCCGCAGGCGGCCAGCGTCATCGCCGGGCTGCACGCACTTGGCGCCCGCCTTGCCATGGACGATGCGGGCACGGGGCATTCCAATCTCGCCTACATGCAGACCCTGGGCGTCGACGTGATCAAGATCGACCGGGTGTTCGTCGACATGATCAAGCCGGGTGTTCAGCACGTGCCGGTGCTCGACGGCCTGATCGCGATGGCTCGCGATCTTGGCACCGAGATCGTTGCGGAGGGCGTGGAAACCGCAGCGCAGGCGCTGTACCTGCGCAGCCGCGGGGTGATTATGGCGCAGGGGTATCTGTTTGCGCCGGCGATCAAGGCCCAGCACTTCCGCGATCTCGCCGGAGCGCTCAAGGTCCCGCGGTTGGTCGCCAGGGCTCCGGTCGTGGCGGCCGCGGCGTAGTCCGCGCCGTTCGGCTTCCATTCCAGACGGAATAATGGCACCACACCCCCGCGTAGAGAGGGGGACCAGATGTCGTCCGAACTGACCGAGCAGCGCCGCGCCTTGCAGGAGGCCGCACTCCACTTTCACGAGTTCCCGCGACCCGGCAAGCTGGAGATCCAGGCGATCAAGCCGCTGGGGAATCAGCGAGATCTCTCGCTCGCCTATTCGCCGGGCGTCGCCGCGCCATGCGAGGCCATCGCGGCCAATCCAGATGATGCCTTCCGCTACACCTCGCGCGGCAACCTCGTCGCCGTCATCTCCAACGGCACCGCCGTGCTCGGACTCGGCGCCATCGGCGCGCTGGCCGGAAAGCCGGTGATGGAAGGCAAGGCCGTCCTCTTCAAGAAATTCGCCGGGATCGACGCCATCGACATCGAGATCGAGGAACGCGACCCCAAGCGCCTGATCGAGGTGATTGCGCCGCTCGAGCCGACGTTCGGCGGCATCAACCTCGAGGACATCCGCGCGCCGGACTGTTTCGAGGTTGAGGAAGCTCTCCGGGCGCGGATGAACATCCCGGTATTCCACGACGACCAGCACGGCACCGCGATCATCGTCGCTGCCGCGGTGATCAACTACCTAAAGCTCGTCGGCAAGGACATCGCGACCGTCAAGATCGCGACCTCCGGAGCGGGTGCAGCCGCCATCGCCTGTCTGAACATGCTGATGGCCGTCGGTGCCAGGCGTGAGAACATCTGGGTCGGCGACCGCGAGGGCCTGGTCACGACGCGGCGTTCGGACAATGCCGACCGCTGGCGTGCCGCATTCGCCCAGGAAACCGAGGCGGAGACTCTGGCCGATGTCATGCCCGGCGCGGACATCTACCTGGGCCTTTCGGCCGCCGGCGCGCTCAGGCCCGAGATGCTCGAGCACATGGGCCCCGATCCGCTGATCCTGGCGCTCAGCAACCCCATTCCGGAGATCATGCCGGAACTGGCGCTGGCGGCACGCCCGGACGCGATGATCTGCACCGGCCGGTCCGACTATCCCAACCAGGTCAACAACGTCCTCTGCTTCCCCTTCATTTTCCGCGGGGCACTCGACGTTGGCGCCACCACGATCAACGAGGAGATGAAGCTCGCCGCCGCGAATGCGATCGCGCAGCTCGCGCACGAGCCGGCACTCGAAGCATCGGCGACCGGGGGCGTCAGCACGTTCGGGCGCGAGTACCTCATTCCAAATCCGTTCGACCAGCGACTGATCCTGCGCATCGCTCCGGCTGTCGCGCGTGCGGCGATGGAGTCCGGGGTGGCTCGCCGTCCGATCGCGGATTTCGAAGCCTACCGCCACACGCTGAACCGCTTCGTGTTCCGCTCCGGCCTGGTGATGAAGCCGATCATCGACCAAGTGCGGGGCAGGGGGCAGCGCATTGCCTTCGCCGATGGCGAAGAGGAGCGGGTGCTGCGGGCCGCGCAGGTCATCATGGAGGAACGGATCGCCGTTCCCACTCTGATCGGACGCCCGGCGGTGATCGAGCAGCGCATCGCGCGCTTCGGCCTGAGCCTGAAGCCTGGCCGCGACTTCGAGGTCATCAACCCCGAGGACGATCCGCGTTATCGCGACTACGTCGCGCTGTTCCATTCGCTGGTCGGCCGCAGCGGAGTAACCCCGGAAACGGCACGGACCATCGTGCGCACCAATACAACCGTGATCGGCGCACTCGCGGTCAAGCGCGGGGAGGCCGACGCGTTGATTTGCGGATTGCAGGGGCGATTCATCAAGCACGCCCGTGACATAGCTTCCGTGATCGGTCTGGCCGACGGGGTGAAACTGCCGTCCGCGCTCAGCATGCTGATCATGCCGCGCGGTGCGTTCTTCCTCACCGACACGTACGTCAACGTCGATCCGACGGCCGACGAGATCGTCGGCATCGCCCTTCAGGCGCGGGATCACCTGCGCCGCTTCAACATCGAGGCGAGGGTTGCGCTGCTCAGCTATTCGAACTTCGGCTCGCGTGATGGCGACAGCGCCTTCAAGATGCGCGAGGCCTATCAGAAGCTGAAGACCGTCGCGCCCGACCTGATCGTCGAGGGTGAGATGCAGGGTGACCTGGCACTCAACCAGGACCTGCGCGAGCGCTACATCCCAGATGGGGTGCTGCGCGGCGAAGCCAACCTGCTGATCTTCCCCAACCTCGACTCGGCCAACCTCTCAATGACGCTGCTCAAGGAGATGAACAACGCCTTGGCCGTTGGGCCGATTCTGATGGGGACGAGGGCCCCGGCGCACATCCTCGCGCCCAGCGTGACCAGCCGCGGGATCGTCAACATGGCGGCCATCGCGGCGAGCGAGGCCATGACACTGGCGGGCTAGCTTCGCCTACTGGAAGGCCGGCTCCGCGAAGCTGCGCAGCTTGCGCGAGTGCAGCTTATGCGGAGGCTGATCGCGGAGGATCTCCATGGCGCGCAGGCCGATCAGGAGATGGCGGCCGACCTGCGTGCGATAGAACTCGCTCGCCATTCCGGGCAGCTTCAGTTCGCCGTGCAGTGGCTTGTCGGAAACGCACAGCAGCGTGCCGTAAGGAACACGGAAGCGGAAACCGTTCGCCGCGATGGTAGCGCTCTCCATGTCCAGTGCGACCGCCCGCGACTGGCTGAGCTGCTTGGTAATCTCCGCCTGGTCGCGTAGCTCCCAGTTGCGGTTGTCGAAGGTCGCCACCGTTCCGGTCCGCATGATGCGCTTGGTTTCTATGCCCTGCATGTGGGTGATCTCGGCGACCGCCTGCTCGAGCGCCACCTGCACTTCGGCCAGCGCGGGGATCGGCACCGTCACCGGCAGGTCGGCGTCGAGCACGTGGTCTTCCCGAAGGTAGGCGTGAGCGAGGACGTAATCGCCGAGCTCCTGGCTGTTCCTCAGGCCGGCGCAGTGGCCAAGCATGATCCAGGCGTGCGGCCGAAGCACCGCGATGTGGTCCGTGATGGTCTTGGCGTTGCTTGGACCGACCCCGATGTTCACGAAGGTGATGCCGCGGCTCCGGCCCATCTTGAGGTGATAAGCCGGCATCTGGGGCGTGCGGGGTGAGCGCGTTCCGGTGGAGCCGCCACCGAGACGCGTGTTGTGCGTGATGTGCCCGCCGGGCTCGACGAACGCCTCGTAGTCGGGGTGGCCTTCCGCCATGTACTGGAGCGCCAGCCGGCAGAACTCATCGACGTAGAAGGCATAGTTCGTGAAGATCACGAAGTTCTGGAAATGCTCGGCATCGGTGCCGGTGTAGTGGCTCAGCCGATAGAGCGAGTAGTCCACTCGCGGCGCGGTGAAATGCGCGAGCGGGTAGGGCCCTCCCGGCGGCGGCACGAAGGTCCCGTTGGCGATCTCGTCGTCGGTGTCCTGCAGGTCCGGCACATCGAAGAGGTCGCGCAGCGGTATGGGCAGCGTGTTGATCGCTTCGCCATCGATCCGCTCGTTGGCGCCGAGAGCGAAGTGGATGGGGATACGCGTCGCCGACTCCCCGACCTCGATGGCGCCGCCGTGGTTCTGCAGGATCACGCGGAACTGCTCGAGCAGGTAGGTCTTGAACAGCTGCGGCGCGGTGATCGTGGTGCGATAGACGCCGGGCGTATGCAGATAGCCATATGCCAGTGTGGAATCCGTCTTGCCGTAGCTTCGCGAGGTGACCTGCACCTCGGGGTAGAAGGCGCGCACGCGTCCCTTCGGAACGACGCCGCGCGAGAGGCCGATCAGGTGCTTGCGGATGAACTCGGTGTTGCGTTCATAGATTTCGGAGACGTAGGCCCAGGCCGCGTCAGGATCCTTGAAGGCCTTCTGCGCTGCCGGCTCCGGGGAAATGATGTCCATTGATGTCCCATGCAACGCCGCAGTCCGCCCCGGACGCGGCTTTGCGGACGTGTCTTAGGGCCTTTGCCGGCCTGCGGCAACCGGGCTGGCCAGCCCCTGGCAGCGCCAACATGAAGAGGCTGTCACAATTATCACCTTGCGGTGAGAGGGTCTTTTCCCGGCGGTTGGAAGGTCCAATGTACATAGCAGTTCATCGGACTACTGCAAACGACCCATGCACCGGTGGACGCAGAGGAGCGAACCTGCCGCTGCCCCCAAGCCCTCAACTGCGGCAGGAGCTACTCCAGGCCGCCCGCACCGGAAACGATGCGGGCGGTCTTGTCATTTCCGGTGGGCCGCGGCTGATGCGAGAGCTTCCGTGGTGTCCCAGATGGTGGTCGGGTTGACCTCGCCATCGTACGACGCATCGACGTCGAAGCGGACCAGGCTGAAGTCACCGTCGACCAGCCGCCACTCCGCCGCCGATGAAGCGTCGCCTATCCCGCGCCAAAAGGACGTCGACTTGATGGTGCCGGTGGCCGCATCGACTTCGGCGTTGCTGGCGGTGACGTAGGTGGTCATGCCGGTCAGCAGGATCTGCTCGACCTTCTGGTCGTTCACCTCACCCTCTTCCGCGCCGGGCGCGTAGATGGTGCTGATCGTCGGCTGGGCGAGTTGAAGAGCCCGGATTCCGTCCTCCGTAACCGTGAAGAAGACGTGGCCGACGTTATAGGCGCCGATCAGGCACTGGTACTGGTAGAGCCTGAGCGTGCGGTCGGGCTCATCCGGCTCCTGCCATGACATGCGGTAGGGGAGGTCGTAGACCGCAGGCTCCTCGAATGGCTTGCCGTCTTCCTGGAAGGCGCCGTTGCACTCCCAAGGGTAGGTTGCGAAGAAGGCCGCGTTCACATCGTCCAGTTCTTCGGCGTGAACAGCGCCCGCCATCATCCCGCTCGCAAGCGCCACCGCTGTCACCAGTCTCATGCGCACCCCCAGTGATGTGCCTCAGCCTAGGCGGGATTACAGCCACTTGCCAATTGCAGTTGGCACACGCATATCGCCTAGGTTGCTGTTCCCCTAGAGAGTCTCCCGAAATGACGCTGACGATGTACACGGCCACCGTGCCGGTCTTTACGCGCATGCTCAACAACCTCCTCGCGCTGCTCGACAAGGCGGAGTCCTATGCACGGGAGCGCAAGTTCAATCCCGACGTGCTGGTAACCTCGCGGCTGGCGCCGGACATGCACCCGCTTTCGTTCCAGGTGCAGAGCGCGACGGATCGCGCCAAGTTCGCGGTTTCAAGGCTGACCGGCAAGACGGCGCCGTCGTGGCCTGACGAAGAGAAGAGCATCGAGGATCTGAAGGGGCGTATCCGCAAGGCGATCGATTACCTCGCGACATTCGCCGAGACCGAGTTCGCCGGCACCGAGGACAAGCAGATCCCGCTCAAGCAGCGTGGGGAGGATGTGCTCGTCGTTGGGCGGGACTACCTGCTCAACAACGTCTATCCCAACTTCTATTTCCACGTGACCACCGCCTACGACATTCTGCGGCACAACGGCGTGCCAGTCGGAAAGCGCGATTTCACCGGCTGAGCGGTTGCG
>JAEZBF010000319.1 GCA_023427545.1 Pseudomonadota bacterium | reverse complement strand
CACCATGAGGACTACTGCTGATGAGCTTCTGAGAACCTCATGGTGAGCCGGTCGAACCACGAGGTTCGGGCATTCACGCCGTCATCATCTTCGCGGTCAACGTCGTAGCTGCGAGGAGGCCTTCGATCCGAGCCTTGCCGGTGCCGGCGATGTCGTAGGCGGTGCCGTGGCCGGGGGTGGCGATGGGGACGGGGAAGCCCGCCAGCAAGGTGATGCCTTGGCCGAGGCCCATCAGCTTGAGCGCGATCTGGCCCTGGTCATGGAACATCGTGACAACGCCGTCGAAGTTGCCGTCGCGGGCGCGCGGGAAGACGGTGTCGGACGGGAAGGGGCCGGCGGCATCGATGCCGCGCGCCTTCGCCGCTTCGATTGCGGGGGCGAGGATGTCGATCTCCTCGCGGCCGAAGGCACCACCCTCGCCAGCATGCGGATTGAGCGCCGCCACGGCGAGGCGGGGAGCGGGATTGCCGGAGCGCATGAGGGCATCCGCGAGCAGATCGATGCCGCGCCCAACACGATCGATGGTGATGAGGTCGCCGACATCCCGCAGCGGCACGTGCGAGGTGACCCGTGAGGTCCAGAGGTCCCCCAGGATGTTGATCTCGCCCGCCTGGTCGACGTCTCGAAGGTGGTCGAGGAAGAACGCGAGCTCGTCGCCAGCCTCATGGCCTGCCATGCGCATCGCCTGCTTGTTGAGCGGAGCATAGACAATGCCGCCGATCGTGCCGGCGTTCACCGCCTCAGCAAGAAAGCCCAGGTGTTCGAGCATCTCGTGGCCGGCAGCCTCGGACAGGCGCCCGACCGGGGCGACTTCGGCATCGAAGGGGCGGTGAAGGAAGGCCCAGCCGTGGTTGGTCTCCTCCTCGAGGTTGGAGATCGTGGGGTAGGGGCCATCGAGACCCATGGTCTGGCGGCCGCGCTCGAATACGGCCTGGTCGCCGATGACCACAATCCTTACGTCCGGGAGCGGCGGCAGGGCGTCAAGCAGGCGGGCGACGAGTTCGGGGCCGACGCCAAAGCGATCCCCCAGGGTGAGCGCGAGGACCTTGACCATCAGTGGAGGGCTCCCATAGCTGCGGCAACGAAAACGGAGTGGACGAGACGATGAACGACAAGCCGCGACTTGGCTTTATCGGACTGGGGCTGATGGGCAGCGCGATGGCCGAGCAACTGCTGGCCGCCGGTTACGCGCTGACGGTGTGGAACCGTGAGCCTGAGGTGCTGCCGGGGTTCGCGTCCAGAGGCGCCAAGGTCGCAGCCTCGCCCGCGGAGGTCGCGCGGGCGAGCGAGATCGTGCTGCTGTGCGTTCTCGATACTGCGGCGGTCGAGGCCGTGGTGTTTGGCGCGAAAGGGGTGGCGGCGGCCGGCGCGGGGCCACGGCTGCTGATTGACCATTCGACCGCCAACCCCGAGCACACGGTGGCCATGGCCGAACGGCTGCAACAGGCGACCGGTGGCGCCTGGCTCGACGCACCAGTCTCCGGCGGGCCGGGCTTCGCGCGCGAGAAGCGGCTGACCATCATGGCGGGCGGGCCCGAGGCGGCGTTCGCAGAGGCCCAGCCCATCCTTGCAACCTATGCCGCCAACGTGACGCGCCTCGGTGCGTCGGGCGCGGGCCAGATGGCCAAGCTCCTCAACCAGGCGATCTCCGGTGTGAGCTACGTGCTGATGGCCGAGGTGCTGCGGCTCGCCGAAGGCAGCGGCATCAATGCCGCGCTGGTGCCGCAGGCGCTGCGTGGTGGCCACGCCGATTCCACGATGCTGCACTTCGCCTACCCGCGCATGCTGGCGCGCGACTTCGATCCGCCAGCGAGCTTTGCCGGCACGGTGATGATGGACCTGCACCACGTGATCGAGCAGGCAAAGCGCTTCGGCATTGCGCTGCCGCTGGTGGAGGCGGCGGTGGGGCGCTTCGAGGCCTTTGCCGCGGAGGGCGGGGCGAAGAAGGATACGTCCTCGATTTATCGGCTGTATGAGTAGGGCCGCGTCTCGGTGGATTGGGAAGGCCCCCTCACCCGGCCTGCGGCCAACCTCTCCCTCGGGGGAGAGGTGAAGAAGCGGCGATGTCCTGCCTCCGCACCACCTCTTCCTAAGGAGAGACGTCGCCGCGGAGCGGCAGGTGAGGAGGCCTGCTTCGTGGCGTGGAGTCGGCACTAGCGTCCGGTCCAGGTATGCTTTGTCTTCCCCATAAAGGCGCGCACCGCGGCATGGAAATCCTCGCTCGCGTAGGCAATTCGAATAAGGTCTTCGATCTCGGGAACTGACGGTGCGGTCAGGCGGGCGAGAGCCTGTTTGCTGACCTGCATGCTGAGCGGGGAGTTGGCGGCGAGCTGGGCGGTGATCTCATCAATCGTCTCGTCGAGCGCCTCGGGCTCGACGACGCGGGAGAGGAAGCCGCAGGCCAGCGCTTCCTCGGCGGTGAGGAACTCGCCGAGCAGCAGCATGCGGCGGGTGCGGCCCTCGCCGAAGCTTTGGAGCAGGCGAGCATAGTTGTTCACCGAAAGGCAGTTGCCCAGCGCCTTGGCGATCGGGGTGCCGAGCTTGCTGCCCGTGGTTGCGATCCGGATGTCGCAGCATGCGGCGATGTTGAGGCCGCCACCAACGGCGTAGCCCTCGATCAC
>JAEZBF010000211.1 GCA_023427545.1 Pseudomonadota bacterium | reverse complement strand
GCTCTACCTCGGCGGCGGCGTCGCGGTCGTGATCCTCGCGCTCACGTACTTCCTGAGCAAGATCGACGATCACTAGCTCACCAGGACCGGGGAAGTTGGTTGGATGTCACAGATCAGCGTCAGCCTTCACAACGTGCCTGGAACGGAAGCGGCGGTCGGCTGGGCGGGCGGGCACACGCTTGTAGTGGATCGCCCTGAGGGACGAGCCGGAGGCATGGGGCTCGGCTTCAACGGCGGCCAGATGCTGGCGCTGGCGATCGGCGGCTGCCTCTGCAACGACTTGCGTTACGTGGCGCACGAGATGGGTGTCTACCTCGCCGATATCGACGTGAGCGTCATCCTCGAGCTCGATGGGTCACCGACCCTGGTGACCTCCGCAAGCGTGCAGGTCCGCATCGACGCTCCCGGCCGCGAGGCAGATGTCGCCGAAATCGTGCGCCGGGCGGAGGCGGGATCCACCGTCTCCAACTCGATCGCCCGCGGGCTTCCCGTAATGGTGCGGATCGCCTGAGCGGAACCCGGCGGCATAGCTCCCGTTGATGGAACAACCCGTCCACGGAGGTTCACCATGGCTGCCCAGATTGTTTTCAATGTGCTGTGCAAGGATTTGCCGGCGAGTGTGAGCTTTTACCAGCGGCTCGCCGGATTTGAGGAGATCGCCCGCACGCAGTGGCAGGTCGTACTCGGCCAGCCCGGCGTCGACACCATGCTGCTCTCGCTCAACGATCAGGTCAGCGAGTTTACCCCGCGCCACGCCTGGGGCACCCACAACGGCTCTTATCTGACGCTGATCGTCGAGGACGTCTTCGCAGCCCTGGAGGCTGCGCGGATCATGGAGGTCGAGATCATCGAGGAGCCGGTCGCGCTCGACACGGGGCTCACCCGCGCGCTGATCAGAGATCCGAACGGCATGGTTATCGAACTCTCAACGCCCACCGACATCCTCGCGGCGCGGGACGATATCGAGTTCGAGGTTTCCCCGAAGACGACCGCAATCGATCAGCAGCAGCCGGAAGAGCGCGGCTATCGTCACACTGTCTAGGCCGGAGCGCGGCGCATCACCCGGACGAGGCGGCCGTCGATCAGCAGGAGGCCGAGGAAGATCACTCCGATTCCAAGCAGATGTATCGACTCGAAGCGTTCGTGAAGAACCAAACCGCCAAGCAGGATTGCCGAGATGGGCGTGATGAAGGTGTTGAGCGAGAGGTTTGTCGCGCCCACCCGGGGCAGCAGCCAGTAGACGAGCAGAAAGCTGAAGCTGGTAGAAAAAACGGAGATGCCGAGGAGCGCGCCCCAAGTCTCGGCCCGCGTGATCACCGGCACGCCCGAAAACACCAGGGCGATGGGGATCATGACCAGCGCGGCGCCGCTGAGCGAAAGCGAGGCGACGGCATAAGGTTGGACCTTCGAAAAGCGCCGCGCATAGTTGAGTGTGAGCGCGTAGCAGATCGTGGCGCCGAGCGCGGCCAGCAACCCGACGAGCTGCGCCGATGCGTTCTCCCGGAGCGAGGGCAGGGAGAGGATGACCGCCCCCGCAAAGCCCACGAGCACGCCCGCAACTTTGTTCCACGTCGCCTTTTCGCCGCCGGGCCAGAGCTGAGAAACGATGACGGTGGTCATCGGCGTCATGCCGTTGATGACCCCCACAATGCTGCTGGCCACCGTCTGCTCGGCAAACGGGAACAGTGCGAAGGGGATGGCGTAGTTGAGGATGCCGAGGACAAGGAGCTGGGGGTAGAGCCGGCGCTCCGCCGGCAGCCGCTTGCCCGTGCCGAAGAACACCAGCCAGCAGATCAGCGCGCCAAGCGACACCCGGCCAGCCGAGACCCAGAACGGGCTCATCTCCCGAATCAGTATGGCGTTGAAGAGGAACGAGCAGCCCCAGACGGCGCCCAGAAGAATGATGAGCGCCCAGTAGGCCGGCCGCATGTTGTTCTCCATCTGTGCGTATCTAATCAGCCCTGCGAGTCGGGCGAACCGACAGTCTCAATGAGATCGCGCAATTCTTTGGATGCCGGGTGATGAGCGATTCTGGTAGCGACTGCGACCTAGCGGACGAAGCTCGCGCCGTTGATGTCGATCGACGAGCCCGTCATCGAAGCGGGTGCGTCAAGCGCGAGGAAAGCCGCGACGCTGGCTACCTCAGCCCGCCTCGGCGACCCGGCCCAGCGGGATTTCTGCCAATAGTTTCGGCCCGTCGGGTCCGCTCAACGAGTCGCCGGCCATTTCGGTCATGACGAACCCCGGGCAGATGCTGAACGCAAGGATGTTCTGGGCGGCGTATCCGCGTGCGATCGACTTGGTCATTCCGATCATGCCAGCCTTAGAGGCGGCGTAGTGCCAGTGAAGCGGCGAGTCAACTCGATAGGCCGCGCGACTCGCGACGTTGATGATGCGACCCCCGTCGGCGCGTTGCTGGAAATGCTGGATAGCGCGGCGGCAGAGATCGGCGGAGGCCTGCAGGTTGATCTGCAAGGTCTGCCTCCAGGCATCCTGCCATACGTCCAGCGGTTCATCGGGCGAGACGGACTCAAAGATTCCCGCGTTGTTGATGAGGACGTCGATCCGCCCATCCAGGCGGTCGAGGGCCTTGTCCCAAAGGCTATCAGCCGCCGGTGCATCAGCAAGATCGGCACCGACGGTGTTCGCTGCATCCTTGCGGCCGTGGGAGATAACCCGGGCTCCGTGACTGGTCAGCGCGTCGACGATGGCCTTTCCAATCCCACGGGTCGAACCGGTGACAAGAACATGAGGCGACCGGGACATCGTGCACTCCAGTAGCGTTCGTTGCAGAGTAGTGGTGGCGAGCTTCGGGCGCGACGACGCCGAAGCGGCGACACTGCCTCAGACGCAGGCTTCGGTCGAACCGATTTTGACGATAGCTCGGATCAGCCGCGCTGATGACCGGCCTGCCGCGGCGGACGCCAATTCTGCCTGCCACCTTCATCTGCGGTTCACGCCGCCGTTGTCACCTTGCACCTGGCTCACTCGGGAGCATCGGGAACATGGGATGACCTGGCAGGCTGCGGGCCTGCCACGGTCGCGGCAATTGCAAGGAGGTTATCGTGGCCTGGTTCACGCGATTCACGCGCTTTGGCGACATCCACTTCGTCTTCGGGCAGGAGCTCGGCAACACCTGCGGACCGTCGGCCGCGCTGATGTGCTACACCAAGCTCATGAAGCTGTCGCCAGGGGCGAAGCTCTTCGGCAACAGCAACCAGATGGAGCTGTGGTACCAGGAGTGGTACGGCAAGCCCTATGACGGAACCAAGGAGGGCACCTGGCCGGAGGGGCTGGTCTACGCCCTCAACAAGTCTGGCTGCGGCCGCTGGCGTTGCGACAAGTACAGTCCGGTCGATGCGACGGACGCCATCGACAAGTTCGTGGGCACCACCAGCGGCGTCGTGGGTCCGACGGTGAATTGCACGCCGGTAATCGTCGGCGTGAACTGGGACGGCTCGACCGCCAGCCACTGGGTGTGCATCGATACCGTGCGCGAGGTCATGGGCCTCAAGTTCGCAACCATCTGCGACCCCTGGGACGCCAACGTGCACGTCCAGCACATCACTGTCGGCCAACCCTTCGTCTACATGGCCAAGCAGGAGCAGCGGGTCGATCTCTGGGGCACTCACTTCGAGTACAATCAGCCCTCGACCGGCAGGGTCAAGGATTGGCCGATCATCCACCTGGTCGACTGACCTCGCCGCGGGCGACCATGGCCAGCGCCATCGGATAGATGCGGTGCTCCTCGACCAGCACGCGGGCGGCAAGTGTCTCCGCCGTATCGCCGGGGAGAACTGGCACCCGCGCCTGCAGGATCGGCGGCCCTTCGTCGAGGCCGGGGGTCACGTAGTGCACCGTGCACCCGTGTTCGCTCACGCCTTCTGCAAGGGCACGTTCGTGCGTGTGGAGACCCGTGAACGCCGGCAGCAGCGATGGATGGATGTTGAGGATGCGGCCCTGCCAACGGCCGACGAATGACGGCGAAAGAATGCGCATGAAGCCGGCGAGGCAGATGAGGTCGGCGCGCCAGCCGGTGAGATGCGTCTCGATTTCCCGCTCGAAGGCTTCCCGGCTGTCGAAGTCCCGGTGTGAGCGGGCGGCGGTGGGAATTCCCTGCTCAGCGGCATAGGCCAGTCCGCCGGCATCGGGATCGTTGGCGAAGACACCGATGACCTGAGCAGGGTAGTCCGGCGCCTTTGCCGCTTCGATGAGCGCCTGCATGTTGCTGCCACGGCCCGAGATCAGGATGGCGACACGGCAGCGCTGGCTCAAAGCCCGAGCGCGCCTTCGAAGGTCACCGCCTCGTCGCCACGTTCGACCAGCGCGCCAATGACAGCCGCCGTTTCACCGGCGGCGGAAAGGTTGGCGACCGCGGCATCCGCATCGCCGGGCGCCACCACCGCGATCATCCCAACGCCGCAGTTGAAGGTCCGCAGCATCTCGCGGACCGCAACCCCGCCGGTGGCGGCCAGCCAGCCGAACACAGGGGGCACCTCGACGCGCGACAGGTCGATGTGAGCCGCCAGCGCAGAGGGCAGCACACGGGGGATGTTGTCGATGAAGCCGCCCCCGGTGATGTGCGCCAGTGCCTTGATGCCGAGGCCGGCGCGCAATGCACCCAGCAGCGGCTTGACGTAGATGCGGGTCGGCGCAAGCAGGGCCTGCGACAGGGGCAGGTCGGGCTCGAAGGGCGCCGGCGCCGACCAGTCGAGGCCGCTCATCTGCACGATCCGCCTGACGAGCGAGAATCCGTTCGAGTGCAGTCCCGACGAGGCGATGCCCACGAGAACATCGCCCGCCGCGATGTCCGTGCGCGGGAGCAGGGTGCCGCGCTCGGCGGCACCCACGGCGAACCCGGCGAGATCGTAGTCCTCGCCGTCGTACATGCCGGGCATCTCGGCGGTCTCGCCGCCGATCAGCGCGCAACCGGCAATGCGGCAACCCTCGGCAATTCCCTCGACGATTGCGGTGCCGCTCTTAACGTCCAGCCGACCGGTGGCGAAGTAATCGAGGAAGAACAGGGGCTCGGCGCCCTGTACGACGATGTCATTGACGCACATGGCGATCAGATCGATGCCGATGGTGCGGTGGAACCGGCTCTCGATGGCGATCTTGAGCTTGGTGCCGACGCCGTCGTTGGCAGCCACGAGGATGGGATCGTTGAAGCCAGCAGCGCGCAGGTCGAAAAGTCCGCCGAAGCCGCCGATCTCCGCATCGGCTCCCGGGCGCCGGGTCGCGCGGATGGCGGGCTTGATCGCCTCGACGAGGGCGTTACCCGCATCGATGTCGACGCCAGCCTGCTTGTATGAGAGTCCGTTTGGTGGCAGGTTTTGCCGGTCGGACATGAGCCTTTACGCCGGTTTGAAGCCGCTGAGCCTGTCGGGGCGGGCTGCGCTAGTGTCGCGGCCCGGGGGGCTGCCCGTCGGTTGCGCTGATAGCGGCTCCACCGGGACGATGCAAGGGACGGTCCGATGATCTCGCTGCGGAATCAGGTGGTCGTTTGGATCCTCTTCCTCGTTGCCGGGGTGGCGATCCTCTGGATTTTCCGCTCGATCCTGCTGCCGTTCGTCGTCGGCCTGACGCTCGCCTACCTGCTCAATCCGCTGGTCACCTTACTGCAGCGGGTGGGGCTCGGACGAGGTGTGTCGACCGCGATGGTGCTTCTTGTCGTCCTGTCGCTGGTGGTCTGGCTGTTCTTCCTCGTGGTGCCGCTGATCGTGCAGCAGGTTTACGGCCTCATTCAGCTGTTGCCGGACTATTTCGTTACGCTGCGCGAGCTCGCCAACCAGCTGATCCCGGCGCTGAACGACTGGCTGGGGCCCGAGCGCGCCAAGCAGCTCGAAACCAGCCTCGACGACCTGCTCAGCAACGCGCCGGCGATCACGGCGACGATCACCGGATGGCTGGCGCAGAGCGGCTGGTCGATCCTCAACACGCTGGGCATCCTGATCATCACCCCGGTAGTGGCCTTCTACCTCCTTCTCGACTGGGAGAGCATGGTGCGCGGGCTGGACAACCTGCTGCCACGCGACCATCGCGTCGAGATCCGCGGGGTGCTGCACGAGATCGACCGCTCCATGGCCTCGGTTATCAGGGGGCTCGGCGGCGTCATTCTCGTCGACTGCATCTACTACGCGTCGGCGCTTTCCGTAGTGGGTCTGAGTTTTGCGCTGGCGATCGGGCTGATCACCGGGCTGCTGGGGCTGATCCCGTTTGCAGGGTTCATCACCGGTCTGCTGCTGTCGCTCGGCATCGCGCTGGTCCAGTTCTGGCCGAACTGGGTGATGGTTGTGATCGTCGCGGTGGTGTTCCTCGTGGGGCAGTTCCTCGAGGGCAACGTACTCTACCCCAAGCTCGTGGGCTCCAGCATCGGCATCAACCCCGTGTGGCTGATGTTCGCTCTGTTTGCCTTCGGCTATCTGTTCGGCTTCGTCGGCCTGCTTCTGGCGGTGCCGCTGTCGGCGATTTCGGCCGTGCTGATGCGGTGGGCCGCGCGCAAATACCGCGAAAGCGCGCTATATCTCGGTCAGCATGGCGGCAAGAGGATTGATTCCCGCGCCGCCGAGTAGGCGGTCACGGTATGAACAGCCAGGGATTGCGACCGATCGATCGCGGGCAGCTGCCGCTTGAGCTTGGCCACGTGGCCTCATTGGCCGAAGCCGACTTCGTTGTCGGCGAGGGCAACCGGCTGGCCTACGCGCACGTGACGGCATTTCCCGACTGGCCCGGTTCGCTGACGCTGATCATCGGTCCCGCGAAGTCGGGGAAGTCGCATCTTGCGCGTATTTTCGCAGAGCGGGCGGGGGCAGCGCTCGCGCACCCAAGCGAACTCGAAGCGCGGGCTCGGGAGGGCGGCGCGTGGCCGCTCGTCATCGAGGATGTGGATCGGACCGGCTACGAGGAAGCGGCCTTGTTCCACCTGCTCAACCAGAGCATGCGCGATCGCCGGCCGCTGCTCATGACGGCGAGCGGACCGATCGCTACCTGGCCCTATTCGACCGACGACCTGCGCTCGCGGGCGCGCCATGCAGCAATGTTCACCGTCACGGTGACCGATGACATCCAATTGTCGCAGATGCTGGTAAAGCTCTATGCGGACCGGCAGGTGAGCGTCGATCCCAAGGTCATAGCGTTCCTCAGCCGCCGCATGGAGCGCTCGCCCGAGGAGGTGGTCGCGCTGGTCGAGCTAACCGACCGGCTGGCGCTGGCCCGCGGTAGCGCGATTACCCGGTCCGTGGCCGCCGAAGCTCTGCGTCAGCGGGGTGGGGGCCGGCAGTTCGAGATCAATGGGGAAGGCGACGACGATGAATGAGATGGGAGAGATCGTCGAGGCTGAAGAAGGGCCCCCGCCGGACCTGGAAGGGCTGCGGCAGAGCCCGGCCCGCTTCGTCAATCGCGAGGTCTCCTGGCTTCAGTTCAACATGCGTGTGCTGGAGGAAGCGGGCAACCGCCACCACCCGCTGCTCGAGCGGCTGCGGTTCGTTTCGATATCGGCGACCAACCTCTATGAATTCTTCATGGTCCGCGTCGCAGGCCTGAAGGGACAGCTCCGTGCGGGCATGACAAAGCAGAGCTCCGATGGCCTGACGCCGTCGGAGCAGCTCGAGGAGATCGCAACTCTCGCCCAGCACCTCCATCTCGAGCAGCAGGATCACTGGCAGACCCTGCGGGAAGAGCTCTTTGCCCAGGGCGTTGTGATCCACGAGGCGGACGACCTCACACCCGATCAGCTCAAGTTCCTACAGAAGCTGTTCCGCGAGGAGATTTTCCCGGTCCTGACGCCAATCGCGGTCGATCCGGCGCACCCGTTCCCGTTCATCCCCAACCTCGGGTTCACGCTGGCTTTCGAGCTGGTGCGCCCCAACTCATCGTCTGTGCTGACGGCGCTGGTGCGCGTGCCGTCGAATCTCGACCGCTTCATCTCGCTGCCCTCAAGCCTGGTGCTCGATGGACGGATCGAGGTGGTTACTATCGACACGCTGATCAACCTCTTTTTTCACAAGATGTTTCCTGGTTACGCGGTAGCCGGCTCGGGCGCGTTCCGGGTCATCCGTGACAGCGAAATCGAAATCGACGACGAGGCCGCCGACCTTGTGGTCGAGTTCGAGAGCGCGCTGCGCCAGCGCCGCCGCGGACAGGTGATCCGCCTCGAGATCGAAAAGAAGATGCCGCAGCTGCTGCGCCGCCAGATCAGCGA
>JAEZBF010000210.1 GCA_023427545.1 Pseudomonadota bacterium | reverse complement strand
ATAGGGGCGCCGCCAAAGCTCCTGTATGCATGCTGGGTAGCCGCGCGACGGATTCGCCATGCCCGATCTCGAACTAACCATCCTGATGCCCTGCCTCAACGAGGCCGAGACGCTGGCGGTCTGCATCCGCAAGGCACGCGGGTTCCTCGAGCGCAGCGGCATCACCGGTGAGATCGTCATCGCCGACAACGGCTCAAGCGACGGCAGCCCGCAGATTGCCGAGGCAGAAGGCGCGCGGGTCATACCAGTTGCGCGGCGGGGCTACGGCGCGGCGTTGGCCGCGGGCATCGCCGCTGCGCGCAGCCGTTACGTCATCATGGGCGATGCCGACGACAGCTACGACTTCGCCAACCTCGATCCCTTCGTCGCCGAGCTCCGCCGAGGCGCGCAGCTGGTGATGGGGAACCGCTTCGCCGGCGGCATCAAGCCCGGCGCCATGCCGCCGCTGCACCGCTATGTCGGAAACCCGGTGCTCTCCTTTGCCGGACGGCTGCTGTTCCGCTCACCGGTCGGCGATTTCCACTGCGGCCTGCGCGGCTTCGACCGCGCCGCAATCCTGGGACTCAACCTGCGCACCACGGGCATGGAGTTCGCCTCGGAGATGGTGGTCAAGGCGACGCTGGCCGGTTTGCGGGTCAGCGAGGTGCCGACCACGCTCTCGCCGGACGGCCGCTCGCGGCGGCCGCATCTGCGCTCGTTCCGTGACGGCTGGCGCCACCTGCGCTTCCTGCTGCTGTTCTCGCCGAAGTGGCTGTTCCTCTACCCCGGCTACGCCATGCTGGCGGTCGGGCTTTTCCTCGGGACGCTATTGATCCGTGGTCCAGTGCGCATCGCGCCCACCGTCGAGCTCGATATCCACACCTTCCTCGTCGCCGCCATGCTCATCCTCGTCGGGCTCCAGTCGGTCTCGTTTGCGATCATTGCCCGCCGCTTCGCCACCCGATATGGGTTGATCCCGCCCTCGCAAACCTTCGGTACGCTGCTGGGCGCCCTGACACTCGAACGGGTGCTGGTCGCCGGCATCGTCCTCATCCTCCTCGGGGTTGCTGCGCTGTTCCTTGGCCTCGGCCAATGGGCCGAACAGGGCTTCGGCCACCTCGATCCGACCGTCACGCTGCGCGTCATGGTCGTTGCCCTGACCGCCATCGTTGCCGGACTTCAAGTCATGCTCTCGGGCTTCCTCAATTCGATGATCGACATTCCGCTCGAGGAAGGGCGCGTGGCCGAACTCCCACCCGATGCGCTGAGCCTGCGCCAACCCGACCGAAGCGGCAGCCGCTGATGATCGACCCCATCGTCCTGCTTGCCCTTGCAGGGGTGGGCCTGCTTGCCGGCTTCGTCGATGCGATCGCGGGCGGGGGCGGGCTCATCGCCCTGCCGGCGCTGCTCTCGGCGGGGCTGCCTCCGATCGCTGCCTTCGCGACCAACAAGGTGCAGTCGGTGGTCGGAACGGCCGTCGCGGCGACCACCTATTGGCGAAAGGGCTTCATCTCACTTCGCGCGCTGCTGCCGGCGCTGATCGCGACCGGGCTCGGGGGGTTCATCGGCGCGCTCGTGGTCAAACGCATCGATACCTCGCTCCTGCAACTGGCGGTGCCGGTCGGCCTGATCCTCATCGCCGGGTATTTCCTGTTCGCGCCACGCCTGAGCGATGCGGACCGTCACGCCCGGCTCAGCTTTGCCGCCTTCGTGCCGGTGATGGGCTTTGCCATCGGCTTTTACGACGGCATCTTCGGGCCGGGAACGGGCTCGTTCCTGACCATCGGCCTCGTCACCCTGTTCGGGCTTGGCATCACCCGGGCGGCCGGTCACACCAAGGCGTTGAACATGATGTCCAACCTTGGCGCGCTCGCCCTGTTCATACCCTCGGGGGACGTGTGGTGGCCGGCGGCGATCGCGATGGCCATCGGCCAACTGGCGGGCGGCTGGCTCGGCGCGATGACCGGCATCCGGTTCGGCGCCAAGCTCATCCGGCCGCTGGTCGTCGTCGTCTCGGTGATCCTGGCGCTGCGCCTGATCTTCGTGCGCTAGCCCTTGCCGAACGCTGCCTTGACCGCGTTCTTGGTGCCCGTGCCGAAGGTGCCGTCGATCGCGCCCTTGTAGTAGCCGTCGGCGGCGAGCAGCTGCTGCAGGCGCTGCTTGAAATTGGCCGAGACGTTGTACTTTTCGATCTCGAGCAGCCCATCGAGCGCGGTCTGGTTGCCCATCTTGACCGCGGTGTAGGCGTACTCGGCCGCCTTGTAGGTGTCCTTGCCGATGCCTTCGCCGAGCAGGTAGCTGAGGGCCAGTTCCCAGTGGGCGCGAGCGTTACCCACCTCCACTCCCTTCTTGTACCAGGCGACGGCCTCTTCGAAGTCCTTCGCCACCCCCTGGCCGTTGTAGTACATGTTCCCCAGCATATACATCGAATTGCCTTCACCGGCCTCAGCGCCGCGGCGGAACCAGGCGATCGCTTCCTCGGGGTCCTTCGCCACGCCCTCTCCCTTGGCGTACATGTCCCCGATCCATGCCATGGAGATGAGGTCGCCGGCATCGACGGCCCGGCGATACCACGAAAGCGCTTCCTCGAAGTCCTTGGCGAGGCCGGTGCCGCTGTAATAGGCGTCAGCAAGGTAGCGCATGCCCTGCCCGTTCCCGGCGTCGGCCCCTTTGCGGTACCACTCGATGGCCTTGTTGACGTCGGCCGCCGTGCCGTCACCGTAGTAGTAGGCGACGCCGGTACGCACCATGCCGAGCGCGTTCCCTGCCTCCGCCGCGCGCTGGTACCAGTCGAGAGCGACGCGCAGGTCCTGGCCCACCGCGGTCCCTGCCGAATAGGCATCGCCGAGGAAGACCATGGCATCGGGGAAGCCGAGGTCCGAAGCCTTGCGGAACCAGTAGACGGCCTCTTCCTCGTCCTGCTCCACCCCTTCGCCGAAGTGGTACATCTGGCCGAGATTGCTCATGCCGACCGGCAGGCCGGCATCGGCCGCCTTGCGGTACCAGGCGACGGCTTCCTCGTCGTCGACAGCGACGCCGTCGCCCGAGTCGAAGATCAGCCCCAGCCGGTTCATCGCATCGGCATTGCCGAGGTCGGCCGCCTCGCGGAAGAGCTGGATCGCGGCGTCCTTGTCCTGGATTTCGCCGTTCGTGCCGTTGAACAGGTCGTAGGCCTGCTCGACGAGCTCGTCGCCGTTCGCACCCTGCTCCGTCGGTGCCGGTGGCGGTGTGGGGGGCTGCGGCGGCGTCGGCACCGGCGGCTCAGCCTGGGGCTGGGGCACGGCCGGGGTCGAGACGGGTGGGGGAGGGGGAGGAGGCGTCTGCCCCTGGGTCTGCGTCACGGGCGGATGGCTGGGCGGGTTCTTGGCGGGGTTCTTCTGCGCCTGGACGCCCGTCGCCAGCATCGCCCCCGCGGTCAGTACAGTCGCAAGAAGAATGACCTTGCGTGACACTTCAACCCCCCTGAACCTGCTTTTCCGGGAGAATCCAACGGCGCCGTTCCGCTGTCAATCGCGCCCCGGCGAGGTTGAAGTGCCCGCTGTGAAGGCCAGCTGCAAAGAAGAAGGGCGCCGCGTTGCCGCAGCGCCCTCCGAATATCCAGCCTGGGGTCGAGGGGACCTTAGAAGTCCATCCCGCCGCCCATACCGCCCATGCCGCCGCCACCAGGCATCGCCGGAGCAGCCTCCTTGGGGTGCTCGGCAATCATCGCCTCGGTGGTGATGAGCAGGGCCGCAACCGAAGCCGCATCCTGGAGTGCGGTGCGCACGACCTTGACCGGGTCCACGATGCCCATCTTGATCATGTCGCCGTACTCGCCGGTTTGCGCGTTGTAGCCGAAGCTGTCCGAGCTGTTGTCGAGGATTTTGCCCACGACGACCGAACCCTCGTCGCCTGCGTTCTGCGCGATCTGGCGGACGGGCTCCTGAAGGGCGCGACGGACGATGCCGACGCCGGCCTGCTGGTCGGGGTTCTCACCCTTGACCTGGAGCGCGTTCGAGGCACGCAGCAGAGCCACGCCGCCGCCCGGGACGATGCCTTCCTCAACCGCGGCGCGGGTCGCATTGAGCGCGTCCTCGACGCGGTCCTTGCGCTCCTTGACCTCAACTTCCGTGGCGCCGCCGACCTTGATCACGGCAACACCGCCGGAGAGCTTCGCAAGACGCTCCTGCAGCTTCTCCTTGTCGTAGTCCGAGGTGGTCTCCTCGATCTGCGCCTTGATCTGCGCAACGCGGCCCTCGATGTCTTCCTTGGCACCCGAGCCATCGACGATCGTGGTGTTCTCCTTGGTGATCTCGACGCGCTTGGCGGTGCCGAGCATGTCGAGGCCGACGTTCTCGAGCTTGATGCCGAGATCTTCGGAGATAACCTGGCCGCCGGTAAGGACGGCGATGTCTTCGAGCATGGCCTTGCGGCGGTCACCGAAGCCCGGCGCCTTGACGGCCGCAACCTTGAGGCCGCCGCGGAGACGGTTGACGACGAGCGTGGCAAGGGCCTCGCCCTCGACGTCCTCGGAGATGATGAGCAGCGGGCGCTGGCTCTGCACGACGGCCTCGAGGACCGGCAGCATCGCCTGGAGGTTGGAGAGCTTCTTCTCGTGCAGCAGGATCAGCGGATCCTCGAGCACGGCGGTCATCTTTTCGGCATTGGTCACGAAGTACGGCGAGAGGTAGCCGCGGTCGAACTGCATGCCCTCGACGATGTCGACGGTGGTCTCGGAGGTCTTGGCTTCCTCGACGGTGATGACACCCGAGTTGCCGACCTTTTCCATGGCGCGGGCGATCTCGTCGCCGATGAACTTCTCGCCGTTGGCCGAGATCGTGCCGACCTGGGCGACTTCCTCGTTGGTCGAGATGGTCTTCTTGGCGGAGGCGAGGTTGTTGACGACCTCGTTGACCGCGAGGTCGATGCCGCGCTTGAGGTCCATCGGGTTCATGCCGGCCGCAACGAGCTTGATGCCCTCGTTGACGATGGCCTGGGCGAGAACGGTCGCGGTGGTGGTGCCGTCACCGGCGATGTCGTTGGTCTTGGAGGCGACCGAGCGCACCATCTGGGCGCCCATGTTCTCGAACTTGTCTTCGAGCTCGACTTCCTTGGCGACGGTGACGCCGTCCTTGGTGATGCGCGGCGCGCCGAAGCTCTTGTCGATCACGACGTTGCGGCCCTTGGGACCGAGCGTGACCTTGACCGCATTGGCGAGGATGTTGACGCCGCGGACCATCTTGTCGCGGGCTTCGGTGGAGAACTTTACGTCTTTGGCTGCCATCTGAGGCGCTCCTTTCGAAACGGGCTTACGGGTTCGTGGGCCTTAGGCCGTGATCACGCCCATGATGTCGGTTTCCTTCATGATCAGGAGGTCCTGACCATTCAGCTTGACTTCGGTGCCGCTCCACTTGCCGAAGAGGATGCGATCGCCTTCCTTGACGTCGAGCGGGATGACCTTGCCATCCTCGTCGCGGGCGCCGGGCCCGACGGAGACGATCACGCCCTCGGACGGCTTCTCCTTGGCGGTATCGGGGATGATGATGCCGCCAGCGGTTTTCTCTTCGCTGTCGACGCGCCGGACGACCACGCGGTCGTGCAGGGGACGGAAGCTCATTTTTGCTCCTTACAATACTGCCGATTGATGATCTGGTGCATGTTAGCACTC
>JAEZBF010000202.1 GCA_023427545.1 Pseudomonadota bacterium | reverse complement strand
GTGGAACCGCTGACGTAGCTCGACTGAGCGCTCAGCAGGTAGAGGCAAGCGTCGGCGCCCTCGTCGGGGCTCCCTGCCCGGCCGGCCGGGATCGCGGCGGCGCGTTCGGCCGCGACGGCATCGGGGGTCAGTCCGCGGCGCCCGGCGAGCGTGACGTTGAGCGCGTCGGTGAGTGGGGTGTCGATCAGGCCGGGGGCGACGACGTTGATCCTGATGCCTTGCGGCTGCAGCAGTGCGCCGAGGGAGGAGGCGAGGTTGCGGACAGCCGCTTTGCTCGCCGCATAAAACGGCGTGGCGGGGGAGCTGCGCAGCCCGGCGATCGAGCCGAGGAAAACGACGGTTGCAGACGGCGACAGGCGGGGCAGCAGCTCGCGCACGAGGAAGTATGGGGCGACGAGATTGATGGCAAGCAGGCGGTGCGCCGCTTCGGCATCGATCGTGTCCCAGGACGCTGAGTCCAGGACGCCCGCGGCGAGAACCACCCCGTCGATCTCGTCCACGAGCCCGGCGGCGATCGTTGCCGGCGCCGAAGGGTCGCTCAGGTCGGCAGCGATCCACCGGCCCGACCAACCGGCCGGCTGGGCACCACGATCTGTGCCGATGACGGTGCTTCCGGCATCGATGAGCTTGCGGCCCACAGCGCCGCCGATGCCGCCGGCAGCGCCGGAGACGAGGACGCGCGCCGGGAGATCGAGCCGAGTACTGGGCATCAATCTTCGCTCCGCCCGGAAACAATGATCGCGAGCTCGGCGCCGGCCTTCTGGATGTGCGCCCGGGCCGCGTCCCGCGCGGCGTCGGGCTCACGCCGCTCTATCGCATCGATGATCTCCTGATGCTCGACGATCGTGTGCTTGGCCCGGCCGGGGATAAGTTGATAGCCCGAGCGATAGCGCTGGGAGGCAGCCCAGTGATCCTCAAGCACGCGCGTAAGCTGTGTGCTGGCCGCCGCCTGGAGGATCCTCCGGTGGAGCAGCCAGTTGGCCGAGCCCATGGCGGTGAAATCCTGCCGCTTGAGGGCATCCGCGAAGTCGGCATTGATCGCAGTGAGGTCGCCCACGAGGTCGGCGTCGTCCGCGCTGGCCGCACGATAGGCGGAGAGGCCTTCGAGCTCGCAGCGGATTTCGAAGATCTCCTGCGCGTCGCGAAGCGATAGCGGCACCACCCGCATCCCCTTGTGCGGCTCGGAGACGAGAAGGCCTTCACGCTCGAGCCGCAGCAGCGCCTCGCGGACCGGCATGTGGGACAGCCCGAGCTCACCCGAGAGATCGGCCAGCGTCATGCGGCGACCGGGCGCGTAGGTGCCGTTGATGATCTGCTCGCGGAGGTACTCGTAGACCAGGTCGGCCTTCTTGCGGTGAAGGATCGCCGGCGCAGGCTTCGGGAGGGTGTCGCTGCTCATGTGGCCCTCAGCGTCGCGTGCCACGCCGTCCGCGGCACCGGACGGGGATCGGGGTCATGGATGGGCAGGATAGCATGGGCACGCGCCCCCAGCATCCGCACCATCCGGTGCCAGCCGCCGGCGAACTCGGCAGCGCCCAGCGCAATGCCGTCGAGGAGGTTGCGGGCGACGAAGACTGGATCGGGGATGGCGATCGCGCCGTCGCTGGTCTGGACGAGCAGGGCGGCCGACGCCGGGTGGTGGATGCCGACCTCGACGAACGTGAGGCCGGGACGGATCTCGGTCTCGCCGGAGATCGGTCGGGCGTTCTTGAGGGCTGCTGCCGCTGCTGGTGGGACCGGGTGCAGGAGCGCCGGCTCCTCAAGGTTGGCCATGTCGGCAAGGCCGCGCGCGGAGCCTACGATCGGCGTGCGGGGCAGCAGCTCGAGACCGCCGACCGCGTATGGGCCAAAGCTCGTCGCGACGATCAGATCAGGCGTGAAGTTGCGGGCAGTAAGCTCGGCGAGTAGCCCCCGACCTACCGGATCGAACCCCGCGGCGGCACCCTTGCGGGCGCGGATGTTGGCGTTGAGCGCGGCGTAGTCGGCAGGCAGGCCCGTGTCGACCAGCACCTGTTCGCTGCCGCTGCGCAGCAGGAACGCGTAGATGACCATGTCGATCGTCTCGCCGAACGCCCGCTGGAACAGGACTTCGGGTCCGGGGACGCCGAACCGGTACAGCGGAACCGCTTCGATGCTCCAGGCAGGCATCGGCTATCCGCCCAGCCGGGAGCGCCAGTCGGCGAGACCGGCGTCGATGTCGAACCGCGGCTGCCAGCCGAAATCGGTACGGGCGCGATCGAGGACGCAGGCGCCGCGCAGGTGCCGCGCCGGGTCGATCCCGGCGGGCTGGACGATCTCCGCACTTGGAACCAGCCGGCGAACGGCGTCGGCGAACTCGCCGCGGGTGCGCAGCACCCCGCCGGTGATGTTGTAGACTGTGTGCGGCAGGGTGTCGGCAAGGCTCGCGGCGAGCAGCCCTTCGGCGAGATCGACGACATAGGTGAAGTCGCAGGGGTGATCGCGGCCGGCCGATTCCACGACCCGCTCGCCAGCGAGGACGCGGGGCAGGAAATACTCGCCGATCTGGTTGCCGCGGCCATAGACGAAGCCGGTGCGAATTGAGGCGCAATCGCTGCCGTAGGTCCGCCGGTGCGCCGCGCACCACGTCTCGCCCATCAGCTTGGTGCCATCATAAACCGTGAGCGGATCGGGCGGGTCGGTTTCGGGCAACGGGCGCAGGTCGGGGCGGTTGCCGTAGAGCGTGGCGGTCGACATGTTGACCAGCCTTGCGCCGTTGGCGTGTGCCGCCTCGAGCAGGTTGGCGGTGCCGTCGACATTGACCGAGAGCGTCAGCAGCGGATCGACCCTCGACCGCACCGGCCCCACCACGGCGGCGCAATGGATGATGCCGCGCACGCCGTCAGCATTCTTGCGACAGGCTTCCAGATCGCGGACGTCGAAGGTGGCGCGGTTCGCTCCCTGGACCCACATCCGCTCCTCGGGCCACGCAACGTCGGCGAGAACCACATCATGGCCCTGCGCGATAGCTGCTTCGGCGACGTGCTGAGCGACCATGCCGCTGCCGCCGGTGACGAGAAGCCGTACCATGGTCAGGGTGCAACCTCGGTGGAGGTGATCGGCCCTTCCCCCGTCGGCTGCACGATGTTGAGGAAGATCAGCGGCTCGGCGCTGGTGGTCGTCAGCCCGTGCGGAACGGTTGGCGGGGTGTGGACCACGTCGCCAGGTTTGACCGGGAAGGACTCCTCGCCCACCCGCACGATGCCTTCACCGGCAACGATGACCCAGTGCTCGGCCTTGCCGGTGTGGACGTGCATGCTCACCGATTTCCCCGGCCCTACCCGGTAGCGGGAGATGCGGGCCGGCGCCGGATCGGCATTGATCCAGTTGACCGCCAGCCGCTCGGCACCGCCATGCAGGATTTCGATCGCATCGGACGTCATGAGCGCGCGGGTCCATAGGCAAGGTCCGGCAGCCAGAGCGCAAGCTGCGGGATGAAGGTGACGAGGAGAAGGATGACGAGGAAGCCGATGACGTACGGAATGGTTTCGCGGGCGACCACCGCGATCGGCGACTTGGCGATGTTCGAAACGATGAACAGCGCCATGCCGACCGGCGGCGTGAGCAGGCCGATCATCATGTTGATGATCAGCACCATGCCGAAGTGCACCGGATCGATGCCGACGGCGACAACCGCCGGAACCACCACCGGCGTGACGAGGATGAGGATCGCCGAGGCATCGAGGATCATGCCGAGCAGCAGCACAGCGACGTTGAGCACCAGCAGCAGCGCGATCGGCGACAGCTGCATGTCGAGCACGAACTCGGCGACGCCCTGCGGGATGCGCTCTCGGGTGAGAATCCAGGCGAAGACGTTGGCGCTGGCAACGATCAGCATGATGCCGCCGGTCGAGAGCGCGGTGTCGCGGAAGGCCCCGACGACTTCGCGGAACTGCGTCTGTCGGTAATAGCAGGCGGCGAGAATAAGGGCGTAGAGGGCGCCGACCGCGGCCACCTCGGTCGCCGTGAATATGCCGGTGCGCATGCCACCGATCAGACCAACCGGCACCATCAGAGCGGGCAGCGCCTTCCACGTCGCGCGGCCGCGCTCGGCCCAGCCCGCCTTGACGTATTCGGGCAGAACCAGTGCCCTGCCCCTGATGTGGACCGTGATCATCAGGACGGCGACCATCAGCAGGCCCGGCACGACTCCGGCAAGGAACATGCGGCCGATGGAGACGTCGGCGATGAATGCATAGAGCACCGCGACGGTGGAGGGCGGGATGACCGGGCCGATGGTTGCCGAGGCGGCGGTGATCGCGGCGGCGAAGGCGGGCGTGTAGCCCTTGAGCGTCATGGCCCGGATTTCGACCGTGCCGAGACCGGCGGCATCGGCGAGGGCTGAACCGGACATGCCGGAGAAAACCAGCGATCCGATGATGTTGACCTGCGCCAGCCCCGCCCGCCAGTGGCCCACCATCGTGACCGAGAAATCGAAGATGCGCTGCGTCACCCCCGAGGCGTTCATCAGGTTGCCCATCAGCAGGAACATCGGAATGGCGATAAGCGTGAAGCTGTCGATGCCGAACGCGATACGCTGGCCGACAATGCCCATCGGCACCCCGGCGACGGCGATCCCGAAGATGCCAACGAGCAGCAGGCTGCCGGCGACCGGTACGCCCGCCGCGAGCAGCGCAAGGAGGATGACGACGTAGAGCGCGCTCATGTGACCGTCTTGGGC
>JAEZBF010000199.1 GCA_023427545.1 Pseudomonadota bacterium | reverse complement strand
GCGCGATGGCGTACCCACGGCGAGAAAGACGGCGTCGGCGGTGGCGACGGAGGATGCGAGTTCGAACGAAAACTGCAGGCGATTCAACTGGCTGTTGCTTTGAACGAGCTCGTCTAAGCCTGGTTCGTAGATTGGGATAATGCCCTCTCGCAGGTCGGCGATCTTGCGTTCGTCGATGTCGATGCAGGTAACGGTATGGCCTAGCTGGGCCAGGCAGGCGCCTGTCGTGAGCCCGACATAGCCGGCCCCGATCATCGCAACTCGCATGGGCACTCCGACGCTGTTGAGGGGTTGAAGGTACTTAGATGGTGCCTCGCTAACTCCGCAGGCCGGGGCAGGTTCCCCCGTCCATGAGTTTGGCCCGGCAAGGGAACTTTCCCGGAGGTAAGTAGGTTGAACGTGGTCAAAGCGTCATAGGGGTGTGAATTGGCCACCATCCTGGTAACCGGCGGCGCCGGGTTTATTGGGCGTTACGTCACGCAGGAACTTATCGAGAACGACTACACGGTGCGCGTGCTCGACTCGCTGGTTGAGCAGGTGCATGGCGGCGAACAGCCCGACATCCCCGATGGCGTCGAGTTCTTCCGCGGCGATGCCCGCGACAAGGCGCTGGTGACCGAGGCCCTCGAGGGTATCGACGGCGTCATCCACCTCGCCGCCGAAGTCGGCGTCGGACAGTCCCAGTACGAGATCGCCCGCTATGTCGGCGGCAACGATCTCGGCACGGCGGTGCTCCTCGAGGCCATGATCGACACCCCGATCAAGCGCATCGTCGTTGCCTCCTCGATGAGCGTCTATGGCGAGGGCCTCTATGTCGACCCGCAGGGCAATCGCCTCGGACAGGTCCGGCGCAAGGCGGGGATCGGGCCGGGCAAGTGGAACCCGACCAGCCCGAACGGCGCCGAACTGCTCCCGGTGCCGACCGATGAGGAAAAGCCTGTCGATCTCGCCTCGATCTATGCGCTCACCAAGTACGCGCAGGAACGCCAGGTGCTGATCTTCGGCACCGCGTATAATCGCGACGCCGTCGCGCTGCGCCTGTTCAACGTCTTCGGTCCTGGCCAGGCCCTCTCCAATCCCTACACCGGCGTGCTCGCCAACTTCGCCTCGCGGCTCGCCAACGGCCAGCCGCCGATGATCTTCGAGGACGGCGAGCAGCAGCGCGACTTCGTGCACGTTCGCGACGTGGCGCGCGCCTTCCGCCTTGCGCTGGAGCACCCGCAGGCCGCGGGGCATGTCATCAACATCGGCAGCGGCAATGCCTACGCCATCGCCGATGTGGCGACGATGCTCGCGAAGGCCATGGGCGTGCCGCAGCTCGGCCCCGAGATCATGCAGAAGGCGCGCTCGGGCGACATCCGCAACTGCTTCGCCGATATCTCCAAAGCCCGCGAGCTGCTTGGCTTCGAGCCGCGCTACCGCCTCGAGGATAGCCTCGACGAGATGGTGACCTGGGTCCGCCAGACCGGCGCAGTCGACCGGGGCGCGGAAATGAAGCGGCAGCTCGAGGCGCGGGGGCTGGTCTCGTGAGCTCTCCCGACCGTTCACGCCCCGTCGTCATCTTCGGCGGCGCCGGGTTCATCGGCTGCAATCTCGCGAGGAGCTTCCTTGCCGATGGGGCGACGGTTCGCGTCATCGACAATCTCAGCCGGGCCGGCGTCGAGCAGAACCTGAGCTGGTTGCGTGACGATGATGGTGCTCGCCTGCAGTTCGTTCGCGCGGACGTGCGCGATCTCGACGGATTTCGCGAGACCGTGGCCGACGCTTCGGCCGTCTTCAACTTCGCCGCCCAGACGGCGGTGACCACCAGTCTCGACGATCCGCTCGACGATTTCTCGGTGAACGCGCTCGGCACGCTGAACGTACTCGAGGCGGTGCGGCGCACCGGCCGGCGCATTCCAGTGATCTTTTCGAGCACGAACAAGGTCTATGGCGGGCTCGAGGACCTCCGCATGGTCGAGCTCGAGGACCGCTACGCCCCGGCCGATCCCGTAATCCGTGCGCATGGCGTGAGCGAGGAACGCAAGCTCGATTTCTGCACGCCCTATGGCTGCTCCAAAGGCGTGGCCGACCAGTACGTGCTGGACTACGCCAAATCCTATGATCTGCCGACCGCGGTGCTGCGCATGAGCTGTATCTACGGCCCGCGTCAGTTCGGCACCGAGGATCAGGGCTGGGTGGCCCATTTCCTCATCCGGGCACTCGAGGGCAGGCCGATCACCATCTACGGCAATGGCAAGCAGGTGCGCGACATCCTCTTCGTCGACGACGCCGTGGCCGCCTACCGCAAGGTGCTGGCCAACATCAAGGCGGTCTCCGGACGCGCCTTCAACCTCGGCGGCGGCACGGGCAATGCGGTCAGCCTGAAAACCGTGCTCGACGAGATCGCTGCCCTTACCGGCGATCGCCTGCCGCTGAGCTACGGCGACTGGCGCAAGGGCGACCAGTACTACTTCGTTGCGGACACCCGCGTGCTGCAGTCAGAGCTGGGCTGGCGCGCCGAGGTCGGCTGGCGCGACGGCCTTCGCCGTCTCTGCGCCTGGCTCGAGGACAACCGTTCGCCGCGGACGGCACCGCTTCCGACGAGGGCGATTGCGTGAGCGGGATCCCACCAACGCCCCAGCCACGCCGGATCCTGATGACAATCGACGCCGTCGGCGGCGTCTGGCGCTATGGAATGGACCTTGGCGCCGCCCTCAGATCGGGCGGCACTGAGGTCGTCTTCGCCTGCCTTGGTCCTTCGGCCTCCCCGGCACAGATCGCCGAAGCCGAGGCGATCGGCCGCTTCATCGCCGTTCCCGCACCGCTCGATTGGACAGCCGTCGGCGAGCAGGATCTCGCCGGGATCGCCCATCAGCTCGAAACGATGACGGCCGAGCAGGAGATCGACCTGCTCCATCTCAACCTGCCCTCGCAGGCGGCCGGTCTCCACGTGCCGGTGCCGGTCGTGGTGGTCTCCCATTCCTGCGTCGTCACGTGGTTTCAGGCGGTGCGCGGCACGGCAACACCACCCGACTGGCAGTGGCAGGGGCGCTGGAACCGCGCCGGCTTCGCTGCAGCGGATGCCGTGCTCGCACCCAGCCGCAGCCATGCCGACCTGCTGACCGCCTGCTACGGCCCGTTGCGTAACCTCGTCGTCGTGCACAACGGCGCCCGCTCGATCACCGCACCCAGCCAAAAGGAGCCGTACGTGCTGGCGGCCGGGCGCTGGTGGGACGACGGCAAGAACGGTCGTCTCCTCGATGCGGCGTCCAAGGGTGCGGCCTGGCCGGTGCAGATGGCCGGCAGCCTCAATGGGCCCAATGGCCAGTACATGCCCGTGCAAAATGCCCAGTACCTCGGCGAAATCCCCAATGCCGAGCTGCGCAGCCTCATGGCGCGCGCTGCAGTCTTTGCTTCGCCCTCGATCTACGAACCCTTCGGCCTGGCGCCACTTGAAGCGGCGCTGGAGGGGAGCGCGCTGCTGCTTTCCGATATCCCGACCTACCGCGAGCTTTGGGACGGCGCCGCGTTCTTCGCTCCGCCCGACGATCCCCCCGCCTGGAGCGCGGCGATCGACCGGCTCGCCGCCGACCCGGACCTCAGGAGGGCGCTCGGCAGCGCCGCCGCGGCCCGCGCAACCAACTATTCCCTAGAAGCCCAGGTGCGGGCGGTGCGCAATGTCTATGCCGGCCTGATGCAGCCGGCTCAGGCCCTTCGGCGAGCCGGTTGAGCCATGCGGATCATCTTCTATACCCACTCGCTGGTCTCGTGCTGGAACCACGGCAACGCCCACTTCCTGCGCGGCGTGATGCGCGATCTGGTGCGGCGGGGCCATGACGTCCTGGCGCTAGAGCCGCTCGACGGCTGGAGCCGCGGCAACCTCGTGACGACGCAAGGCGCCGGCGCGATCGACCGGTTCGCCGCCGCCTATCCCGAGTTGAAGGCCGAGACCTACGACGCCGGCTTCGACCACGAAGCCGCGCTCGAGAGCGCGGACGTGGTGATCGTCCACGAATGGACCGACCCCGGCCTGGTTGCCCGGATCGGGCAGGCACGCCGCGACGGCGGCGACTTCACGCTCCTGTTCCACGACACGCACCACCGTGCAGTATCCGCCGAGGGCGAGATCGCCGGCCTCGCGCTCGGCGACTATGACGGTGTGCTGGCCTTCGGGGAAACCCTGCGGCAGCGTTACCTGCGGGCCGGCTGGGGCCGCAACGTCTTCACCTGGCACGAAGCCGCCGACGACACGCTGTTCCATCCCATGCCGGAGGTCGAGAAGGTTGCCGACCTCATCTGGATCGGTAACTGGGGCGACAACGAGCGCACCGCGGAAATCGACGAGTTCCTCATCCGCCCGGCGGCCGCACTGGGCCTGAGCGGCACAGTGCGCGGCGTCCGCTACCCCGACGACGCGCTGAAGCGGCTCGCCGGCGCCGGGCTCGCCTATGGCGGCTGGATCGCCAACGCCGAGGTGCCGCGCGCCTTCGCTGCCCACCGGGTGACCATGCACATCCCCCGGCGGCCCTATGTCGAGGCGCTGCCGGGCATCCCGACCATCCGCATGTTCGAAGCGCTGGCCTGCGGCATCCCGCTGCTCTCGGCGCCCTGGGAGGACGCGGAGCACCTGTTCCGGCCGGGCAAGGACTTCCTCTACGTTCGCAACGGCGCCGAGATGGAGCAGCGCCTGCGCGACGTCCTGGAGGACCGCGCGCTCGCCGCCGCACTTGCGGCGTCCGGGCTCGAGACGATCCGCGCCCGCCACACCTGCCGCCACCGCGTCGACGAGCTGATGGCCGTGCTGCGCCAGGTGGGCACGCCGCGCGTGCTCGAAAATCTCGCAACGAGGGAGGCCGCCCAATGAAGATCGCGTTCTACGGCTCGAGCCTGGTCTCGTCGTACTGGAACGGCGCCGCCACCTATTATCGTGGCCTGCTGCGCGCATTGCATGCGCGGGGCTACGACATAACGTTCTACGAGCCCGACGTCTACGACCGGCAGAAGCACCGCGACATCGAGCCGCCCGACTGGTGCAAGGTGGTGGTCTACGACGGGACGGTCGAAGCGCTCAAGGCGGTGACACGGCACGCCGCCGAAGCCGACATCGTGGTCAAGGCGAGCGGCGTCGGCTTCGAAGACGAGCTGCTGATAAAGGAAGTGCTGGCCAATGCGCGGCCCGACGCCATCCGCGTCTTCTGGGACGTCGATGCCCCGGCGACCCTTGCCGAGCTCCGCGCCGCGCCGGACCACCCGCTGCGCCGCGCGCTGCCCTCGCTCGATTTCGTGCTGACCTATGGCGGCGGGGATCCAGTGGTCGAGGCCTATCGCGCGCTCGGCGCCAACCGCTGCATCCCGATCTACAACGCGCTCGATCCCGACACCCACCATCCGGTTGCGCCGCAGCCGCGGTTCGAGGCCGACCTCGGCTTCCTCGGCAACCGCCTGCCGGACCGCGAAGCGCGGGTCGAGCAGTTCTTCCTCGAGCCCGCCGCGCGGCTGCCGCAGCGCCGGTTCCTGCTCGGCGGCGCCGGCTGGCACGACAAGCCGATGAGCGGCAACGTCAACTACATCGGGCATGTCGGGACGGCCGACCACAACGCCTTCAACTGCACGCCGCGCGCGGTGCTCAACATCTCGCGTTCGAGCATGGCCGAGAACGGCTATTCGCCGGCGACGCGGGTGTTCGAGGCGGCGGGGGCAGGGGCCTGCCTGATCACCGACGCCTGGG
>JAEZBF010000197.1 GCA_023427545.1 Pseudomonadota bacterium | reverse complement strand
ATCGTGTGCCAGCCGATGACCGGCCGCAGCAGCACGAATTCGCCGTAGCGATCGACCACGTACTGCATCACCGCCTCGTCGCTGTCGCCCGCGGTGATACGCTCGCGGACGATCAATCGAAGCTCGGCGGCAAGATCGGCATCGCTGTCCTCGATCGACTGGTTCTGACAGACGAGGCACCGCAGCTCGGACGAAATTGCCCGTGCCCGCGCCTCGAGCGCCGGGTCCGGCAGCATCTCCGATGGATTGACCGCCAGCGCCGGAAACGCAGTCGCCAGCACCACCAGTAGTGCGAAGATGATCCTCATTCGGCTGCGGCCGGCTGCCGCTGGGTAGCGCGGCGCGGCACCCCGACCCGTACGCGCCGGTCGGTCAGCGAGAGGAACCCGGCCAACGCCATGACCACCGCGCCGAGCCAGATCAGCGTCACGTAGGGCTTGAACCAGACACGCACCACGTGCCCGCCGGATGGATCGTCTTCCCCAAGCTGCAGGTAGAGCTGGGAAAAGCCATAGGTCTCGATCGCAGCTTCGGTAGTCGGCGTGCCGCTCGCGGTATAGACCCGCCGCTCGGCAACGGGGGCACGGGTGCCTCCGCCCAGCCCCACAACCGTGAACTCTGCGTGGTCGGCGATGTAGTTGGGACCCGGTACGTCGTCCTGCAGGCGATTCAAGGTGATGCTGTAGCCTGCGATTGCTGCCGTCTCCCCGGCACGGAGCGTGGTGACCAGCTCACCCTGCCCCGCCGATGCCGAGACGATCCCTATCACCGACAGTCCAAGCCCGAAGTGGGCAATGGCGGTGGACCACGCGCTGCGCGGCAGGCCGACGAGCCGCCGGAAGCTCTCGGCCGGCGCGATTCTCCCGACCTTGCCGCGATCGAGCAGGTCCGCGATCGCGCCGAACGCGACCCAGATGCCGAGCAGCATGCCGAGCGGCGCGAGCGAAATGGAGGTGCCGGTCACAACCATGCCGACGATGAGAGCCAGCACCGCCAGCGCCGCCGCGCCCGCCAGCCGCTGCGTCACCGCAACGAGGTCTCCCCGCTTCCAGGCGAGGAACGGCCCGAACGGCAACAGCACCAACAGCGGCGCCATCAGCGCACCGAACGTGAGGTTGAAGAACGGCGCCCCGACCGAAATGGTCCGCCCCGTGATCGCGTTCAGCACCAGCGGGTAGAGGGTGCCCGTCAGCACCGCTCCCAAAGCCGTCGCGAGGAAGAGGTTGTTGAGGATCAGCGCGCCCTCGCGACTGATCAGCGCGAACAGACCCCCAGCCCGCAGTGCGCTGGCGCGGATGGCGAAGAGGGAGAAAGCGCCGCCGATGAACACCGCCAAAAGCGACAGGATCACCAGCCCGCGGGTGGGATCGGACGCGAAGGTGTGGACCGACGTCAGAATGCCGGAGCGCACCAGGAAGGTGCCCAGCAGGCTCAGCGAGAAAGTGATGATCGCAAGGAAGATCGTCCAGATCTTCAGCGCATTGCGCTTCTCCATCACCAGCGCCGAGTGCAGCAGCGCGGTGCCCGCCAGCCAGGGCATGAAGCTCGCGTTCTCGACCGGGTCCCAGAACCACCAGCCGCCCCAGCCGAGCTCGTAGTAGGCCCAGTAGGAGCCCATAGCGATCCCAAGGGACAGGAAGGACCAGCTGAGCAGCGCCCATGGCCGCACCCATCGCGCCCAGGCGGTGTCGATCCGGCCCGATACGAGTGCCGCGATGGCAAAGGAGAAGCACACCGAGAACCCGACGTAGCCGGTGTAGAGGAGCGGCGGATGCACCGCGAGGCCGAGGTCCTGCAGCACCGGGTTGAGATCGCGCCCCTCGAGCGGCGCGGGCACCAGCCGCAGGAACGGGTTGGAGGTGAAGATCGTGAAGCCTGCGAAGGCGGCAACCAGCGTGCTCTGCATCGCCAGAACCAGCGCCAGCAGGTCCCCCGGCAGCCGCCGTCCCAGCACCGCGACCGCCGCACCCATGCCGACCAGGATCAGCACCCAGAGGACCATCGAACCCTCGTGGTTCCCCCAGACGCTGGTGACCTTGTAGATCAGCGGCATCAAAGAGTGCGAGTTGCGGTAGGCGAGCGCGAGCGAGAAATCCGAGGAGACGAAGGCCTCGATCAGCGCGGCAAAGGACGCGGCAACCAGCAGGAACTGCAGGACCGCACTTTGCTGCAGGAATCCGGTCAGCCGGCCGCCGCCGCGCCAGAAGGCGAAGCCCGCAACCGCCGAAGCCGCTGCGATCGCGAATGCCAGGATGAAGGAGAAGTGGCCGAGCTCGATGCTCATTGCGGTGCCCCGTCGCGCTGCCACTCGCCATTGGCCTTGAGCGCGTCCACCACCTCCTTGGGCATGTAGTTCTCGTCGTGCTTGGCCAGTACCGTGTTTGCGGCAAAGCTGCCGTCAGCGGCGAGGCTGCCTTCCGCGACCACGCCCTGCCCCTCGCGGAAGAGATCGGGCAGGATGCCGACGTAACGCGCGGTAACGTCCGTCTTGCCGTCCGTCACAACGAAATCATTGGTCTCGCCCGCCTGCTTCCACGAACCGGCCTTGACGAGGCCGCCCAGCCGGATCGGCTGGCCGACCGCAACGGAGCGCTCGCGGACTTCGGTGGGGCTGTAGAAGAAGACGATCTGGTCGCGCAGGGCGAAGAGCACCAGGCCCGCGGCGACCACGACGACGGCGCCGAGCCCGGCGATGACGGCCATGCGCTTCTGCTTGCGGGTCACTGCGAGGTGCCTTTCAGTTGGAGTCCGCCGGAGCGCGCGAGTTCGTCGAGCTCGGTTCGATCGCCCGGATTTGGATACGCCTTCACCGCAGCATCATAGGCTGCCTGCGCCGCCGGCTGGTCCTTCAGCACCAGACGCGAACGCACCAGCTGCGTCCACTCCGCAACCGTGCCGCCGGTCTGCATCAGCCGCTGCGACAGGCTTTCGACCATCGCCGTGATCTGGGCCTGGTCCGGTACAGCGGCCCCTCCGCTATTCAGCCCGGCCTCTGCGGTTGCCAATCCCTGCCGCGCCGCCGTGAGCCAGGACTCGTCGCCCTTGGCCAGGGACAGCAATTCGGTCCATCGCTGCCGCGCCTCTTCGAAGCGGCCCGCCTGCGTCGCCTCTCCGGCAAGGTAGAACCGTGAGCGCGCGTGGTTGGGGTCCAGCTCGAGCGCCGCCTGGAACAGCGCCAGCGGTTCCCCGGTCATGTCGCCGCCGTTCTGCATCAGCATCGCTTCGGCGAGGTCGGCGTTGGTGTCGGCTGTCGCAGGCGAGAGCTCGAGGATGCGGCGGTAGGCATGCTCGGCGTCGGCGAACCGGCCCATTTGCATGTAGGCCGGCGCGATCACCGTCCAGCCGCGGACGTCGTCCGGGGTTTGAGCAAGCTGTTGCTCGATCCGCGCAACCGCCGCCTCGAGGTCGAGGTTCTGCGCTCTGACTTCAGGGCGGTCGGCCAGCGGCTGAGCCGGCAGGTCCGGCCGTCCCAGCGCCCCGTAGGCCGCAAACGCCATCACCACCACCAGCCCGATCGGCAGCAGCGCCCAGCGGCTGAAGGGGTCGCGCGCATCCGCGCTGCTCCCGCCCCCGCCGCCGGTCGCCCTCAGGTATTCCCGCGCCACCTCGCGCTTGGCGTCGTCCGCCTCGCCGGGCAACAGCCGGCCAGCATCGACGTCGGCCCCGATCGCACTGAGCTGCATGCGAAAATGTGTTTCAGTCGCTGCATCGCCCACCCCCTCCCCCGCGTTGACCGCGCGAGCGGCCGCCGCGTAATAGAGCGCGGCGCAGGCGATGGCAGTAGCGGCGATGGCAAGCAACCAGAAGACCATTGGCTCGGGCGGTCGTGTGGCGGGGTCGCCGGCATCTATAGAGCCAATGGGGCAAAAAAAGCAGCGTCACACGCGAGCGTGCGCGGGTCGCGTTGCCGCACTCCGTCCGGTCGCGTGACCGCGTGGGCGACGCGGCCTACGACTACGCCGTCCTGGGCGCAACGCCGCTGAGCTATCTGCTGGCGGGGCTCCTTGCCGGCACGCACGGCAAGTCGGTCATCCTGATCGGCCGGCCGCCCTCGCCCCTCCTGCCGATCCAGGGCATCGATCTCTCCGTCGCGCCGGTTACCCGCCCGGAGACCTGGGCGCTGCTCAGATCACCGACTGCCGAGCTCGTCTCACTTCTCGCCACCATCGACCGCCGTCTCAGCGAACGCGTCGAGCCACATTTCACAGCGCAGTCCCCGGCTGGTGTCGAAGCACTCTCGCACATGCGTCACGTCGCGGCCGGGTACGGCTACGCGCTCGAGCGCCTGGCGACGCGCTCGGGCATCCTGCTTCGCGCGCGAGACGCCATCTTGCTGGACCGGCGCCGCTGCAACCCGGTGCTGCCGAAGTGGTGTCAGTCGTTGATGGTGCATCTCGCCGAACCCGACACCGCAGTGCTGAACTTCCGCCGCGACGGCACGCTGCGGCTGGAGGTGAATGGCAGGGCGGCCGAAGCGCAACGCGCGATCCTCGCTGACGACGGCGATATTCTCGCCTGCCTCCGTGGACCCAATCCGGAATGGCTGGTTCCGGACGCGCAGACGAGCATCCTGACCGAGCCGCTGACGCGACCCGAGCCGCTCACCATTCACGCCGACACCGGCATTACGGCCGTGCCCCAGCCCGGCGGAGCCCTCGCCATGGTGATCCCCGGCAACGGGTCGGAGGCGACGAGCACCGCAGGCAGCGTGCTGCGTGAGCCGACCCGCATTGCTGGCCGGAGCACCTATGGCCGGGTTGTCGTACGAGACGGCGGTCCGTTCGTCGGGCCGCTGCGCAATCCACGCGCCACGGTCATCGCAGGCTTTGGGATGTTGGGCGCCTTCATGTCGCCGGCGCTCGCGCGGCA
This sequence comes from Pseudomonadota bacterium, assembly GCA_023427545.1. Classification (GTDB taxonomy): domain Bacteria; phylum Pseudomonadota; class Alphaproteobacteria; order Rhizobiales; family Devosiaceae; genus JAEZBF01. The sequence continues at coordinate 4,446 of JAEZBF010000197.1, read as the reverse complement.
CCTTGCCGGGGTCGCTACGGAGACGGAGGCCGCGTACTTCGCGGCGCGCGAGGGCAGCGCCGCCCGAGGCTATGTCTCGGACTGGTTCCCAGCGGTTCCCGAGGTTGCCGCGACGTGATCCCGGGACAGCCGCACCGCCTTGCTGCATCGCACGGTTCGCCATTTGCTGCGCGCGAGATCGACCGGAGTAAGCCGCTCAGCTTCTCGCTGAACGGGCGGGTGGTTCACGGTTATCACGGCGACACCGTGCTCACCGCCGCCCTCGCCTCGGGCATCACGGCGGCCGGCACCCGTGCCGGCGAGGCGATCGCGCTTACCGAGCGGTTCGCGCCACCAGTCCGTACCGCCAGCTCGTTCGACCCTGCCTTGACCATGCCGATGGCCTGCATGCCCGCCATCGACGGGCTAGAGCTCGTCACGGTCGGTCCGCGTCCCGGCGGGCTCTGGCGCAACCCTCGCGCTGAGCGCCTGCGCGATCACATCGCCGGCCCCCCGCGTACCATGGGTCATCGCTTCGACAGCGGGCCTGTCCACCTCCCCGAGCTCCCCATTTCAGAGGAACTTGCCGCCGATCTCGTGGTGATCGGCGCTGGCGTTGCCGGCCTTGGCGCCGCGCTTGCCGCCGCTCGCTCGGGCGAACGCGTCATCCTGATCGAGCGTCGGCCGTGGCTGGGTGGCGACGCCACGTACTTTCCGACGCTCGATGGCGAAGAACCGCCACAACAGCGAATGTCTCGGCTGCAGCAGCACCTGGCTCAGCTGCCCAACGTCCGCGTCCTGACCGGCGCCTGCGCAATCGGTCTACGGGACCAGCACGTCACCGTCCGGCAGGTCGTCACCACGGGGCGCTCAGCGCGCCCGCTCGGTATCCGTATCGCCAGCCACCGCATCATCCTTGCGACCGGAGCGAGCGAACGGCTGCCGATCTTTCCGGGCAATCGCTCGCCCGGCGTCGAGACCGCGGTTGCAGCATTCACCCGGGCGGAGCGCTATGGCGTGTGGAATGGTCGCCGCAGCCTCATCATCACCGCATCGAACCTCGCCTACCGCCTCGCGGTCCATGCCGCCGACGCCGGGATCGAACTCCAGCGCATTGTCGACGTGCGGTCTCAAGCGAGCTCGCGTTTCATCGATTTCTCCAAGGCCTTCGGCATCCAGCTCGCCATGGGTCTAGCACCCTATGCGGCCATCCCACCTCCTCAAGGCCTCGCGGGGCTCCACGTCCACTTCGCGGTGGCGCTCGATGGAACACCTACGGGCGAACCGATCTGGACCGAGCAGCTGATCGTTTCTGCCGGCTGGCAGGGGCGGCTGCGGCTCTGGCTGGAAGCGGGCGGCAAGTGCCAGTGGTCCGAAGACACCCGAAGCCTGATGGCCACCTCCGAGCTCGAGGGCGTAGCGCTGGCGGGCAGCGCAGCGGGTCTTGTTGGCACAGCGGCATGCCAGCGCAGCGGCGAGGCTGCCGTCGCCCGGCTGTTCGGACGTCCTGCCCTCGCCGTGAGCGATTCGACCATCGATCCGAGGTACGAAACGCCCGACGGCGTGTTCCTGCCGATCTGGCCACACACCGGATGGCGCAAGCGCAGTGCCTACCTCGACGGCGGCAGTACGCTTGCTGCCCTCACGCCGCCGAAAGCCTACCGCGGTGTTGACGAGGTGCCTCTCTCCAACCACCGCCGTCACCTCAGCCTCGGTGACATCGGTGCCGCCGTGCAGCTGGGCGAGGTCGCCCCGCAGGACGCCGGATCGGTTGCCGCCCAACTCGTCATCACTCCCGACGCGCTGGTTCCGAGCCCTGCCACTCCGATCGAGGCGACCGCAACAACGCCCTATCCCGCCTACCTCACCGGACGCTTCGGCCAGAAGCCTGCGTTGTGGATGATCGAGCCGCTCGACGCGCGAACCCTCGAACCCGGTTGCCTGCTCTACCTTGGCAGCGAGGACGCCGAACCCGGCGGCGCCATAGGGGTAGTCGTCGCACCCACCGCGCCCGGTGCCCGCGGTGCACTTGCGCTCCTTGGCAAGGTGCGGATCGCTACGGGCGATCAGCTCGCCCTGCGCGACACCGACAACGTGGTCCTGGTGCGGGTTGCCGAACGCGTCGCGCCAGCCGCGGACTAGCCGGCCCGGCGCTCCGCCGTGTCGCGTGCCCGGCGCATTATGTCGGCGTACTCGGTTCCGAAGCGCAGCTCGGCCATCTTCAGCCCCGCCTCGACCCGCGCGACGGTGCCGCGGTCCGACGGGTTCTGCCGAAGCAGGTCCATGTTGCGTTGCAGATGCAGTTCGAGCGCCTGCCCTACCTGTCCCCAGGTCTGGTCGAAAGCGGCATTCACCGCGAGCGAGTCGCGGCAGTCGCGGATAGTGGCGAGCAGGAACAGCCCGTTCAGTGCCGCCAGCAGCTGATCGCTGTCCAACCGATCGTTGCCATCGCGCGAGCGGCGCAGCGCCTTGTTCACGTCGGGCGGGATCTCGCGCATCTTCGGCTCGAGCCGGTCCGAGATGCTCTTGGTCAGCGACGCGGCGATCCCCGCCCAGCGATGCCGGCGGCTGATCTCGACGAAGTTGACGGCCCGCATCAGCCGGTGGAAGCGATCGACCGCGCGGCAGACAAGGTCGATATCGGCAAACGTGCCCACCTGCGCGACCACCGGCAGCTGGCTTTGTGCATGCGCCAGCAGCGCCTCGATCATGGGTCCGAAGCCCGACCGGGTGATCGCCGTGTCCGACGCCCCGCCGGCCAGCCGGATCGCCGCATTGACCAATCGGCCTGGAGCCGCGACGTGGCGGAGAGCGGCCATCATCAGCAGCGCAGCGATGCTGCGGTCCTGCAGCGGCATCGACTGCAACGCCGTCGCGAGGGCAGCATCCTCGTGGATGCCATTGGCCGCCCGGCCGAAGCTCTGCGCCTTTTCGAGCGCGGTCCGGCACTTGAGCGCCGTGATCACCATCGGCAGCCGGTCCCAGGCGCTCTCCTCGCCGAGCTGAGAGCGAACGCGCCGCTCGACTTCGCGGCTGGTGCCGGCTTGAGCCATCACGTCTTTGGCGCGGGTCAGCAGGTCGGGCATCAGCGCTTCGAGCGCCGGCAGCGCCGCGGGGTCCTCCTCGGTCACCTCTGGGTCGATCAGGTCCGGCGCGAGGTCGCGCACGAACCAGGCCCAGACGGCGATCGCGTCCTCGGCGGGAATCGCCCCTTCGAAGGCGAACGCGCCGTCATCGGCGACGATCACGCTGTCGATCATGCCGAAGAACGGCCGGCCGGTCTTGCGCTGGGCTGTGCCGGTAGCGCGGCGTGGTGTTCTTGTTGTGGTTTCGGTGCGCGCGGTGGACTGGGCCATGGCTCGGGGGGGTCGGAAAACTACGACCTCCAAGCTAACGCCCGTTCGTAAACAAAGACTGCGCGCAGACCGCGCAGTTGCGATGGTGAATCAGCCGGTTGGGTTGGCTGCGACCGACCAGTGCCCGTCCGCCTCGCGGCAGGCGGTGCCCTTCTTGCTGTAGCTCTTGCCGGCCAGCGTCACCACATGTGTGAAATCGCGGCAGTCGATGTTGTTGACCCGCACATAGGGGCCCACCGTCACCTGCCCGCTGGCGCCCTTTTCGCCCTGCCAGTTGCGCGGCGCGCCGGGGCGGCCGCACTGCAGCGCGTTGAACTGGGCACCGGCCGCCTGGTCGCGCGACGCCTGGGTCAGCTGGCTGTCCACCGCCGGGTCGAGGAAGCTCGAGATGCTGGTGATGGTCATCGCCCGCGCGTCGGCAGTCTGCTGCGCCGGCGAGTTGACCTGCGGCAGCGGCTGCAGCACGGGCGGTGCCGTGACCACCGGACCGGCATCGTACTGGGTTGTCCGCGCCGTGCTGCTGCAGGCGGCGAGCGCCAGCATGGCGGCGAGCGAAGTGAAGTGGAAAACCCGGTTCATCGTGGCCCCTGAAAAGATGCGGTTGGTTGGCGGTCCAATGCGGCGAAAGTGCGTCAGCGGCGGGTGAGGCCGCCGCCCAGCTTGGCCACCGGCAGGCGCAATTCTGCAGCGAGTCCGCCGAGCTTGCTACGCTTGAGCTGCAGGCTGCCGCCATAGATGTCGACGAGCTCCTTGACGATGTCGAGCCCGAGCCCGCTGCCCGCGGTCTTCTCGTCGAGCCGCACGCCGCGCTGTAGCACTTTTTCGGCCTCTTCCTCGGTTAGTCCGGGACCGTTGTCCTCGATCTTGATCAGCAGCTGCGTCTCCTTGGGGCTGCGCTCGGCATGCATGCTGATCGCCACTTCGCCATTGCTCCACTTGCAGGCGTTCTCCAGCAGGTTGCCGGCCATCTCCTCGAGATCGGCCTCGTCGCCGCGGAACCACGGCAGCGAGGCGTCCGGCCGCTCGAAGTCGATGTTGCACTTGTCGCGGTTGAGCTTCTCCATCACCCGCGCCAGCCGCAGCATGACCAGCGTCGGGTCGGCCTTCTTGC
>JAEZBF010000165.1 GCA_023427545.1 Pseudomonadota bacterium | reverse complement strand
CGCCTAATCAGCGGGCCCATGACCGCGTCCGACGACACCGACGACCGGGGGCAGATGCTCGCCAAGGCCGAAACGCTGATCGAGGCGCTGCCTTACCTGCAGCGCTACGCCGGGCGCACGTTCGTGGTGAAGTACGGCGGCCATGCGATGGGCGATCCGGTGCTGCAGCAGGCCTTCGCGCGCGACATCGCGCTGCTCAAGCAGTCCAAGGTCAACCCGATCGTCGTTCACGGCGGCGGGCCGCAGATCAAAGCCATGCTCGAGAAGATGGGCGTCGAGTCGCGGTTCGAGGGCGGGCTCCGCGTAACCGATCAGCGGACGATGGAAATCGTCGAGATGGTGCTGGCGGGCTCGATCAACAAAGAAATCGTCGCGACCATCAATGCCGAAGGCGAGTGGGCGATCGGGCTCTGCGGCAAGGACGGGAACATGGTGTTCGCGCGCAAGGCGCGGAAGATGTGGACCGATCCGGGCTCGAACATCGAGCGCGAGCTCGACCTCGGCTTCGTCGGCGAGCCGGTCGAGGTCGACCGTACCCTGCTCGACCTGCTGGCCCGCTCGGAGATGATCCCGGTCATCGCGCCGGTCGCCCCAGGACGCGACGGCGCAACCTATAACATCAATGCAGACACTTTTGCGGGGGCGATTGCCGGATCGCTGGGCGCCAAGCGCCTGCTGTTCCTAACCGATGTCGACGGCGTGCTCGATGGGAACAAGAAGCTCATCCCGGAGCTGACGATGCGCGATGCCAAGGCGCTGATCGCCGAAGGCGTGATTTCGGGCGGCATGATCCCCAAGGTCGAGACCTGCCTCGAAGCGCTCGAGAACGGCGTGGAGGGCGTGGTCATCCTGAACGGCAAGACGCCGCACGTCGTGCTGGTCGAGCTCTTCACCGAACACGGCGCCGGTACGCTGATCGTCCGATAGGGGCAGCAAGACGGGCGCCGAAGCGCCCGTTCGCACAGTCTCGTCAGTCGAGCATGACCGGCCGGGCCGGCGGTGCACCAGCGGCGGGAGCGCCTGCCCCCCGGGCCGGCTGCGGCTGCGGCACCTTTTTGAGGAACAGCACCAGGACCGCCACCGAGAGGAAGGCGAAGATCTCATAGACCGTCGCAGCCTGCGCGGCGTGGACAAACGCGTCGGACTTGCTGGTCGCGCCCCAGTCGCGGGCGTGCTCGAGCCAGGTGAAGAAGATCTCTCCCACCAGAGCCACGCCAAGGGCGCCACCGACCTGCTGGAACGCCTGAATGCTGCCGGAAGCGGAGCCGGCATCGCGGTGCGGCACGCCAAGCAGCACCGTCTGAAACAGGCCGGAGATGCCGATGCCCAGCCCGATGCCGGAGATCAGCAGGGGCGGCAGCAATGCCCAGTGATCCACCACGGTGCCGACCGTGCCGATGATGTAGCGGGTATAGAGCATGCCGGCCGCAAGCAGCAGCGAGCCGATTGCGACGCGCCAGCTGAGATAGCGGCCGCCCAGACGCCCGGAGATGAAGGAGGCGACGAGCACGCCGACGGAGAACGGCGTGACGGTCAGGCCGGATTCCAGCGGGGTAAGGCCGAAGCCGACCTGCAAGAAAATCGCGATGATCATGAAGAAGCCGGGCACGCCGGAAAAAAAGATCGTCGCCATGACGATGCCGATCGCGAAGTTGCGGTTGGCCAGCAGCTTGACCGGCAGCAGTTCGGCCTCGCCGCGACGCTCGCGCCGGCGCTCCCAGAGATAGAAGACGACGAGACCGAGCAGCCCGACGACGAGCAGGCCGAACGCCCAGGCGGGCCAGCCGTAGGAGCGGCCTTCGACCAGCGGGAAGACGATGGCCAGAATGGCGAGGCCGAACAGCAGGATGCCGACGAAGTCGTTGCGCAACTGGCTGTGGGCGGGAATCCTGGCGATGAGCAGCCAGGCAGCGACGGCGGCGAAAATACCGAAGGGCACGTTGACGAGGAAGATCGGGCGCCAGTCGAGCCCGTAGAAATCGCCCGCTATGAGGCTGCCGCCGATGATCGGGCCGGCAACGGCAGCGAGGCCGGAGGCGAGGCCAAAGAAAGAGAAGGCAAGACCGCGTTCGCGGAGCGGGAAGATCACCTGGGCGATCGAGAGCACCTGCGGCGTCATCGCCGCGCCGGCAAGGCCCTGCAGCACACGGGCGGCGATCAGCCACTCGATCGAGGGCGCAAGCCCGCAGATGGCGGAGGCGAGGGTAAAAAGCGAGACGCCGATGATGAACATGCCGCGGCGTCCGACGACGTCGCCGAGGCGGCCGAACGGCAGCAGGCCCAAGGCAAATGCGAGGACGTAGGCCGCCACCACCCATTCGATCTGGCTCGACGTCGCGCCGAGGTTGGCCTGCATCGAGGGCAGCGCGACATTGACGATGGTCACGTCCATCAGGTTCATGAAGCTCGCCAGCAACAGGACGGCGAGGGCGATCCAGCGGCGCGGATAGGGCGGGGCCTCGGCAGCTTGCGCGGCGGGCGCCTGAGCTTGTTCGGCCATGGTCTACTCCTGTGAAGTGGTTCCGTACGCTTGTCGGGCGCTACGGGAGGATTTCGACAAACTCGAAGGACTTAGGATCGCGCGGCGGAGCTCGGCGACGAGCCGCTCCAGTGCAGCGAGGTCCCGGTGTGGGGTGCGGCAGAAGCCGACGAAGCTCGACATGAGGATGGTCGCGAAGGCCTCGGCGTCGAGGTCGGGACGGAACACCCCGGTGCTGACACCTTCCGTCAGCAGGTCGACGATCATGCGCCGCCAGTGGCGCTTCATCGGCAGGATGGCGGCTGCGATCGTCGCGTCGCGACGGGCCCGCTCGATCAGTTCGGAGAAGACCAGCATGATCTCGGGGCGTTCGACCGCGTGTTCGCGGAAGTCGATGAACTCCTGCTCGAGCCTCTCTTCGGGACCGAGATGGTCGCGGGGACGATCGATCGACTGCTGGACGAAGTCGTCGCGCAGCGACTCCGCGACCAGCTTGATGAGGGCTTCCTTGGTCGGCACGTGGTAGTGGAGCGTTGCGACGTTGATGCCGACTCGCCCGGCGATGTCGCGCGTGCGCAGGCCCTCGACGCCCTTCTCGACGATCAGCTCCCGCGCCGCGCGTGCTATGGCGGCACGACGATCGTCGGTTGAGGCACGGGAAGGAGTGAGGGCGGTCATCATCGGCCGGATGCGGCTAGGCGGGGGGTGATACACCGGCGCCCGTCATCAATCAATCACTTGATTGAAGCATTGGTGGATCGGGTGATGCGGGGGACGGTGGAGCCAGGAGTTGTGTGGGCTGCGAGATGGTCAGGTCATTGCGCTGGGTTCAAGCGAGCAGGCTAACGACGCGTTAACGACAGCTTGGGGTGGTTTGGCAGTCAGGGGATCGTCAGGGCCGCGTCGGGAATTGCGTGCTGCAGTTCAACCCTGACGCGAGCACGACAATGAACAGGACACACAGCATCATCTTCGCTTCGGTGGTGGCGGTAGCAGCCGCCATGGCCATGCCCGCCCAGGCCCAGCTGCTCGGAAGCGGCGGACTGGTGGACGTGAGCAGCGGTGCACCGAGTGGCGACGCAACGGTAAGCGTCGGGCTCGGTGGCGGTGACGGCAACGTCGCAGGAGTCAGCGTGGGCGGCGGCGGCAGCGGCTCCGAAGCCGTGAACGTCGGCGTCAGCGGTGGCAACGACGGAGTCGGCCTTGGTGGCGGCGTGCTGGGCAACAACGTGAGCGTGGGCGCCGGCGGCAACGGCGTGGGCGCTGGCATCGGCGGCGGTGCCAATGGCGCCAATTCCAGCGGCGGCGCGGCTGTCGCGGGCACGGGCGGCAGCATTCTGTTCGGCAATGGTGGCGCTGGTGGCGGGGGTGCGACCGTCGCCGTGAACAGGGCGGCGTGCAAGACGACCAACGTGAAGCAGATCGCGCAGCTCGTGCGCTCGACCAGGTTCGAGTCGTGGAAGCGCGTCTCGAACGTTCAACTGCAGCGGGTGCCGATGTGCCGTGACATCGCCAAGCGCGTGCGGAGCGAACTCCAAGCATCGAAGCTGGGCCGGCAGCTCCAGGCGGCGGTTCAGTCGGACACGCTTGTCCGTGAGTCGCTCAGCCGCACGCGCTACGGGGCCGATGACGTGCTTGCAGTGCGCAGGAACGGCAGCAGCCTCGTCATCTACGTGTACTGAAGAGCGGCGATGGCCCTTGAGCCGCCTCATCCTGCCGGGTGGGGCGGCTTTGCTTTCCGGCGCCGATTAGCGGAAGGCACCGATGACGTAGAACGAGAACTTGCCGCCATCGGTCCGCCGCGCTGCGATCACCTGCTCGGGCGCCGCGCCACTGGCCTGAAGCTTCGTGCTGAGCTCGGGATTTTTCGAGATCGCCGTACGCAAGTTGCTGACTTCCGGTGTGGGCGCCGGAACGGCATCGGCGCATTGCACGACAGTGATCTCCGAGGACGATGTCAGCGTGGCGAGTTGCTGGGCATCGAGCAACGGCGCGCTCGACAGGTCCTGGCAGTCAACCGTGGTTGCTCCACCGTCGGAGGCTGCCGAGCTGGCGGGTTGCGCCGTCTGCATAGTGGCTGAGCCGTTCGTGGTGGTCCCAGCAAGAGTGGACCCGTTGGTCGCCTGAGCGAGGACGGCTGTTGGGCACACGAGAACCAGTGCCGTGACAAAGGCGATGCGGGACATCTTCACGGCAAGTCTCCTTCACTGGTGCGGGTGCCGTGTAACGGCCAAGCGTACCGGCTGGTTGCGCCCCCACCCGCTCAGTTGGGCGGACGCTTGTCGTCCTCCGGGCCGAGCGGGTTCTGCGGCTGCAGCGACGTGCGGTCACCCGGGAAGAATGGCGGCAGCGAGCTCATGTTGCCGGAGACGATGTCGATCTCCTTGGGGATCGCGACGCGCATCTCGGCGGGATCGTTCTTGTGCGCCAGCCGCCACTTGGTGAAGCTGTGCGACTTCTCGATGTGTCGGTCGCGGAAGAATATCATCGCGGCGGTATGGGCGATCAGCGGGGCGATCGCTGCCTTGCGGTAGGCGGCAAGCTCCTCGTCGCTGTAGGGCTCGGACTCGTCCAGCTCGGGTGCCATTGGCGGCCAGAGGTGGGGGTAGACGCCCCACTCGGTGAATTTTTTGTACCATTCTTCGAACCAGGGCCACTGCCAGTCGAGCTCGGAAAGCTGGTCTTCGAGGTCCCGATCGAGCTCATCCATGGCCCCTTGGCCGGTGATCGCGGCTACGAACCGCTCGCGGAACTTTGTCAGTTCAGCCGTTGCGCCGGTGATGCCCGACGTTGCCCGGTCCCAGGCCTGGCCGGCGAGTTCCTGATCGTGCGTGTTGGCCATGTCGTCCCCTCCCCCGCTGGTCCGCGGGCGATAGAGGCAGAATTTGGCTGCGAAGTCCATCCGGCCAATGCGGTGCAGGCCCGGTGGCATGGCCGACGATCTGTGGCATGATCGAGGGACGATGAATGATCTCTCCCCTGCCCTGCCGCCCTCGTTCGAGCATGTGACCGACTGGGTCTTCGACCTCGACAACACGCTCTATCCGCGGACATGCAACCTGTTCGCGCAGATCGATGCGCTGATCACTACCTACGTGATGGGGATCACGGCGCTCGAGCACGCCGCGGCCCGAACGCTGCAGAAGGCCTACTACCGCGACTACGGCACGACGCTGCACGGATTGATGAGCCAGCACGGGGTCGATCCGGACCACTTCCTTGCGACGGTGCACGCGATCGACTACTCGCCGGTGCCCGCGCACCCGGACCTCTGCGAGGCGATCTCGGCGCTCCCCGGCCGCAAGTTCATCCTGACCAACGGCGATGCCGCACATGCTCGCAACGTGCTCGGGCGGCTGGGCGCCACCGCGCTCTTTGACGGCATCTTCGATATCCGGGCGATGAGCTACCGGCCCAAGCCCCTGCCCGAGGCCTACGCGACGTTCCTTGCCGAGCACGACATCGATCCGCGACGAGCGGCGATGTTCGATGACCTAGAGAAGAACCTTAGGGTGCCGCACGACAGCGGCATGCGTACTGTCCAGGTGCTGGCGTCCGAGGACTTCGCCCACGCCCAGGTTGAAGCCTGGGAACTGGTGCGAACCAGTGCCGAGCATGTGCACCACACGACGGACGACCTCGCGGGCTTTCTGCGCGCGTTACCGTAGGCGGACGCTAGTCGAGCTCGACCTCTGGCAGATTGTAGGCCTCGCGCACCACGTTCCAGCCGTCGCGGGCGGAATCGACCACCGTAAAGAGCGATGGGTCGTCGGGGCCGATGGTCCCGGCTTCGGCAAGCGCCTCGAAGTTGATGACCTTGTTCCAGAACTCGATGCCAAAGAGCAGCACCGGGATGCGTTCCATTCGGCCGGTCTGGATCAGGGTGAGGGTCTCGAAGAACTCGTCGAGCGTGCCGAAGCCGCCTGGAAAGATCGCGACGGCGCGCGCGCGCAGCAGGAAGTGGATCTTGCGCGTCGCGAAGTAGTGGAAGTTGAAGCTAAAATCGGGGGTGATGAAGAGGTTCGGCGCCTGCTCGTGCGGCAGGACGATGTTCAGGCCCACCGACGGCGCGCCGACGTCCGCGGCACCGCGGTTGCCCGCCTCCATGACGCCGGGGCCGCCACCGGTTACGACGACATAATCCTTGAAGTCGAGCGCCTTGCTGGTGAGGGAGGCGTAGCGGGCGAAGTCGCGGGCCTCGTTGTAGTAGATCGAGGCGGCCTCGAGGTTCTTCTTCTGCGTCGGGTTGCGGGCCGCCCAGGCGTCCTTGCCCGGCTCGGGAATGCGGGCGCCGCCGAAGAGCACCACGGTGGAGGTGATGCCGCGCTCCTTGAGGCGCATGTCGGCCTTGAGGTATTCGAGCTGGAAGCGGACGCCGCGCGTATCCTCGGCGGTGAGGAACTCGTCGTCGGCAAACGCGAGGCGATAGGTTGCCGAGCGGGTTTGCGGCGTCTCCGGGATGCGCTTTGCCGCATCGACATCCTGCACCGAAGTGCGCAGCGGCGTGTGCCGGCGCTTGACCATGAAGAGCTCCTGAATCCGGGAGAAAGCGTAAAAGGAGCACGGTTAAGGATCGGTGCCGCCAGCGGTTCCCGGCCGCCGATCCGCCGCGCTTGCGTGCCCGTGCGCTTCGACTATTGTCCGCGCCGGAAAATCATACCCGGGACAGGACGGCAAGCAATGGCGCATGAGGACCTCGAAAAGACCATCGACAAGGCCTTCGAGGAGCGCAACGGGATCGGCCCCAACACGAACGGGGTGATCCGGGACTCCGTCCGCGCGGCGCTCGACCTGCTGGACTCCGGCCAGGCGCGCGTCGCCGAACGCGGTGCGAACGGCAACTGGACGATCAACCAGTGGCTCAAGAAGGCCGTGCTGCTGTCGTTCCGGCTCAATGCCAACGAGATGATCCCGGGCGGACCGGCGGGCTCGAGCTGGTGGGACAAGGTGCCCACGAAGTTTGCGGGCTGGAGCGAGAACCGCTTCCGCGACGCGGGCTTCCGGGCAGTGCCGGGCGCGATCGTGCGGCAGTCGGCGTTCATCGGCAAGGGCGTGATCCTGATGCCCTCGTTCGTCAATGTCGGCGCCTATGTTGACGAGAACACCATGGTCGACACCTGGGTGACCGTGGGCAGCTGCGCGCAGATCGGCAAGAACGTCCACATATCGGGCGGCGTGGGGATCGGCGGCGTGCTGGAGCCGCTGCAGGCCGGGCCGGTGATCATCGAGGACGACTGCTTCATCGGCGCGCGCTCGGAGATCGTCGAGGGGGTCGTCGTCGGCACCGGGTCGGTGATCTCGATGGGCGTCTTCATCGGCGCATCGACCAAGATCGTCAACCGCGCGACGGGCGAAGTCCATATCGGCAAGGTGCCGCCCTATTCGGTGGTCGTCTCGGGCAGCCTGCCCGGCAAGCCCCTGCCGAACGGCGAGCCCGGGCCGAACCTCTACTGCGCCGTCATCGTCAAGCAGGTGGATGCGCAGACCCGTTCCAAGACGTCGATCAACGACCTGCTCAGAGATTAGGCAGCGATCTGGCGGCATCCCTGCGACTCTACTAGAGTTTTCCCCGCGCCAATCGGGCATTCGCCAGTCGTGCGCTTAATGGGGGAAATCAATGAACAATGTCATGGGGCTCTTTACGAGCTTGGAGGGCCGCATCGGGCGCGGCAGGTGGTGGCTTGGTGTGGTCATTCTCATCGTGGCCGGCATCATCGTCAGCATCATCCTCTCGATGCTCGGGTTTGGGATGAGCTTCGGCGCGATGATGGGCGGCACGCCCGAGAGCATCGCCGCCGCAGCGAGTGCGGGCGCTTCGCGTGCAGCATGGGGCAGCGTTATCAGCTTCATCATCTTCGCCTACCCCTCGTACGCGCTGTCGATCAAGCGCCGGCACGACCGCGACAGCAACGGACTGGATCTGCAAATCTACTACGCCCTGAGCTTCATTCTCCTGCTGCTGCAGGCGCTCGGCGTGGGCATGTCGACTATGGATGTCGGCAATGGCGTGGTGGTGCCGACGCCCTCCATGCCTATGGCGATCCTTTCGATCATCATGCTGATCTACGGCATCTACATGCTCGTGGTGCTCGGCTTCCTGCGCGGCACGGCCGGTCCGAACCGGTACGGTCCGGACCCGCTGGGCGCCGCCGCCTAAGCCACTAACGAAGAGGACGGGAACGTAGTGCCCGATAGCGATCCCGTCCGCCTGCTCAAGGACCTCATCGGCCGCCCTTCGGTCACTCCGGAGACGGCCGGGGTCCTTGATGTGCTCGAAAGCGAGCTGATCCCGCTCGGCTTTACGGTCGAGCGGCTGCGCTTCGAGGATGAGGAGTCCTACCCCGTCGACAACCTGTTCGCGACGCGACGGGGCAAGGCGGCGGGCAAGCATCTGCTGTTTGCGGGGCATACCGATGTCGTGCCGCCCGGCGATGTGGCGGCATGGACCCATCCGCCCTTTTCCGCCGAGATCGCCGATGGCCTGATGTTCGGGCGTGGCGCCGCCGACATGAAGAGCGGGATTGCAGCGTTCGTTGCCGCCGCTGCCCGCGCGGTGTCGGACGGCAGCGCAGAAAACGGCACGATCTCCCTCGCTATCACGAACGACGAGGAAGCCGACGCCGTCAATGGCACCGAAAAACTGCTGGCCTGGGCGGCCGAGGAGGAACACCGGTTCGATTTCGCCATCGTGGGGGAGCCTAGCGCCCGCGCAAGCGTGGGCGACAGCATCAAGATCGGCCGGCGCGGCTCGCTGAACGGGCGTATCACGGTCACCGGCATCCAGGGTCACGTCGCCTATCCCGAGAAGGCGCGTAACCCGCTGCCCGCGATGGCGGCGATCATTACCGGGCTGACCGGCGCACTCGACAAGGGCAACGCGCAGTTCCCGCCCTCCAACCTCGAGTTCACCTCGGTCGACGTGGGCAACCCGACCACCAACGTCATTCCGGCACAGGCCACGGCCCAGTTCAACGTCCGCTTCAACGACGGCTGGACGCCGGAATCGCTGGTCAAGCACATCGAGGACTGGATTGCGCGGGAGAAGGCGGCGAACGCAATGGTCCGGGGCTGCGAGGTTCTCTTCGAAGTGTCGGGGCGCGCCTCCCGCTCGTTCCTCTCGCCGCAGGGCGAAGGGGTGGAGACGCTCGCGGACGTCATCGCCGGCGTCACGAGGGCGAGGCCGGAACTCTCCACGGCGGGTGGGACATCGGACGCCCGCTTCGTTGCGGCCTATTGCCCCGTGGTCGAGTTCGGCCTGCCGGGGTCGACGATGCACAAGGTGGACGAGCATGTCGTGGTGGCGGACGTCGAGCGCCTGAGCGATCTCTACCGCCGGTTCATCGCTGCCTATTTCGGGGAATCGAGGGCGTGAACCCGTTCCAGGCGGGCTGGCAGGGTGCGCTCGGCTGGCGCGACCTGCTCGCGCAGCGGGAGAGCTGGCGCGAGCATTTCGACCTGACGTTCAGCGGGATGGTGCGCGCGATCTACGTCTACCTCATCGTGGTGGCGCTCAATATTGCGGTGCAGCTTGCGGGCGCCGAGCTGATGGCGCTGATCGCGATTGTCGCGAACGTTGCCATCAACCTCCTGCCGCTGGTCGGACTGATGGCCG
>JAEZBF010000145.1 GCA_023427545.1 Pseudomonadota bacterium | reverse complement strand
GTGCAGGCCTTCGGAGTAGCGCCGGCCGGGCATCATGCGGCCGGTGAACTCGTCGATGATCACCACCTCGTCGTTGCGGACGATGTAGTCCTTGTCCTTGTGGAACAGCTTGTGCGCCCGGAGCGCGGAGTTGAGGTGGTGGACGATCGCGACGTTCTCGATGTAGTAGAGCGAGGCGCCCTTGAGCATGCCTTCCGCCGCCAGCCGCTCCTCTAGGCGTTCCACGCCCTGGTCGGTGAAGGTCGCCGCACGGTGCTTCTCGTCGACCTCGAAGTCGCCCTCGACGATGATCGGCATGATTGCATCGATCTTCATGTAGAGGTCGCTGCGATCCTCGGAGGGGCCGGAGATGATGAGCGGCGTCCGCGCCTCGTCGATGAGGATCGAGTCCACTTCGTCGACGATGGCGTAGGCATGACCGCGCTGCGCCATCTGGGCGCGCGAGTACTTCATGTTGTCGCGCAGGTAGTCGAAGCCGAACTCGTTGTTGGTGCCGTAGGTCACGTCGGCGTCGTAGGAGAGCTTGCGCTCGGGATCGCTCAGGCCATGGACGATGATGCCGACCGAGAGCCCGAGGAACCGGTAGATCTGCCCCATCCACTCGCTGTCGCGGCGGGCGAGATAATCGTTGACGGTGACGACGTGGACGCCGTTGCCGGTGAGGGCGTTGAGATAGACCGGCAGGGTCGCGACCAGTGTCTTGCCTTCACCGGTCCGCATCTCGGCGATGGCGCGCTCGTTGAGCACCATGCCGCCGATCAGCTGGACGTCGAAGTGTCGCATGCCCAGCACGCGCTTGGAGGCCTCGCGAACCACCGCGAATGCGGGTACGAGCAGGTTCTCGAGCTTTTCGCCATTCGCGAGCTGCTGGCGGAACTCGGCGGTCTTGCCGCGCAGCTCGTCGTCGGTGAGACGCTGCATTTCGGGCTCGAGCGCGTTGATCGCGTCGACCTGGGGCTGATAGCGCTTGACGCGCCGATCGTTGGCGGAGCCGAAGATCGCCCGCGCAATGGCAGCAACAACCATGCTCGTGTCCCTACCTTGTATCGATGCGCTGGGGGAGCTTCAGCGACGGGATGTCAGGCATGCCGCGCCGGACCGGCCCCTGCAGCGTCTTCAGAAGCGAAGGGACATGTAAGAGCCGCCCTTTGGCTTGTCAACGCCGCCAAAATCGGCCAAACCACCGCCTTCCGCCGCTGGGGGCAGGCGCGGTCCAAGGAGAATTCAAGTGACCCTAACCATGCCATTCCCGCGCCGCGGGCGCATCGCCTTGCCGCTGGCATTCAGCGCTCTGCTGATGCTGTCGGCAGCGCCGGTGCCGGCCCAGGAAGCCGCCGCGCCTGCCGCCCCGACCGCACCTGCCGCCACGACGACTACCCAAGCCACCCCCGATACGGTCGTCGCCAGGGTCGGCGACGAGACCATCACCGAAGCCGACCTGCAGTTCGCCGCCGAGGACCTCGGCCAGGAGCTCGCCAACATCCCTCCGGAGCAGCGCCGGTCCTTCCTCGTGACCGTGCTGATTGACATGAAAGTGATGGCCGGGGCAGCCCGTCAGCAAGGGATGGACGCGTCGGACGAATACAAGCGCCGCCTGCGCTATCTCGAGGATCGTGCGCTGCGCCGGGCCTTCTTTGCCGAGAAGATCTCCTCGACGGTGACCCCCGAGGCGCTGCAGGCCGCCTATGCCGACTACGTCAAGGCGTTCACGCCGCAGGACGAGGTTCGCGCGAGCCACATCCTCGTTGCGACCGAGGCCGACGCCAAGGCGATCGCCGAGGAACTCGCGAAGGGCACGCCGTTCGAGCAGCTCGCCAAGGAGAAGTCGATGGACCCGAGCGGCGCCCAGAATGGCGGCGACCTCGGCTATTTCTCGCGCGGCATGATGGTGAAGCCCTTCGAGGACGCGGCCTTCGCGCTCGAAGTCGGCCAGGTGAGCGAGCCGATCCAGAGCCAGTTCGGCTGGCACATCATCAAGCTGGTCGAAAAGCGCAAGAGCGCGCCGCCGACCATTGACCAGATCGGGCCGCAGCTGCAGCAGCAGCTCCTGTTCAAGAACTTCGACGACACGGTCGGAGCGCTCAAGCAGAACCTGACGATCGAGATCCCCGACGCGACGCTTGCCCAAGAGGTCAAGCAGCAGTCCGAAGCGCCGGCATCGGCGGAGTAGCATGGCGCATCCGGTCTCTCCGCTCGCGCCTGCGCGCTATGCCGAGCCGCCCGCCGTGGCGGGGGTTCGGTTTGCGACCGCCGAAGCCGGCATCCGCTACAAGGGGCGCACCGACGTGCTGCTGGTGGCGTTCGATCCCGGCACGGTGGTTGCCGGGGTACTGACGCGCAGCAAGTGCCCGTCGGCCGCGGTCGACTGGTGCCGTGCACACCTGGCAGGCGGGACGGCGCGCGGGCTGCTGGTCAACTCGGGCAACGCCAACGCCTTTACCGGCGTCAAGGGCAAGGCCGCGGTGCAGGCTTCGGCGCAGTACGCCGCCGCTGCCCTTGGTTGCGCTCCTGAGGAGGTTTTCCTCGCCTCGACGGGCGTCATCGGTGAGCCGCTGGCGGCCGAGAAGTTCGACGCCGTGACGCAGCAGATGGCGGGACGGCTGCAGCCGCTGCCGTGGCTCGATGCGGCCAAGGCGATCATGACCACCGACACTTTCCCCAAGCTCGCGACGGGAACCGTGGTCCTGGAAGGGCGGGACGTCACCATCGCCGGCATCGCCAAGGGTTCGGGGATGATCGCCCCCGACATGGCGACGATGCTGAGCTTCGTCTTCACCGACGCGCCGATCTCGCGCGAGGTGCTGCAGGCGCTGCTCGCCAGGGGGACGGAGCGCAGCTTCAACGCCATCACCGTCGACAGCGACACATCGACGTCCGACACGCTGCTGGCCTTTGCCACGGCGCAGGCGCCGGTTGCGCCGATTACCAGTCTCGAAGACCCGCGGGCACATGCCTTCGGCGCTGCGCTCGACGAGGTGCTGTTCGACCTCGCGATGCAGGTGATCCGCGACGGCGAGGGCGCGACCAAGCTGGTGACCGTGCGCGTTACCGGTGCGGCCAGCGACGAGAGCGCCCGGCGGATCGGCAAATCCATCGCGGACTCCCCGCTGGTCAAGACCGCGATCGCCGGCGAGGACGCCAACTGGGGCCGGGTCGTCATGGCCGTGGGCAAGACCGAGGAGCCGGTCG
>JAEZBF010000015.1 GCA_023427545.1 Pseudomonadota bacterium | reverse complement strand
CATGTGGTGGACCCACAGGCCGAAGCCGAGGAATCCCGTCGCCACGAGCGACAGCACGATCGACAGGTAGCTGAAGGCCACCCGCCGCCCGAACGCCACGACGATGGCCGAGACCATGCCCGCGCCGGGGATGAAGATGATGTAGACCTCGGGGTGGCCGAAGAACCAGAACAGGAGCTGCCAGAGCAGCGCATCGCCGCCTTCGGCAGGGTTGAAGAAGTGCGTCCCGAGCAGCCGGTCGCAGATCAGCATCGTCGAGCTGGTCATCACGGCCGGCATGGCGAAGAGTACCGCGAAGGCGGTCACCAGCTGCGCCCAGACGAAGAGCGGGATGCGGTCGAGCGACATGCCCGGCGCGCGCTGCTTGAAGACCGTGGTGATGATGCAGATCGAGACTGCAAGCGCCGCCACCTCGGTGAAGGTGATCATCTGCGCCCAGAGGTCGACGCGCTTGCCCGGTGAGAACTCGGGGCCGGCGAGCGGGACGTAGGAGAACCAGCCGGCGTCGGGGCCGATGTTGAGGGCGAAGGCTCCCCAGATCATCAAACCGCCGAACAGGTAGATGTAGTAGCTGAAGGCGTTCAGGCGCGGGAACGCGATGTTGCGCGTGCCGACCATCAGCGGGATCAGGTAGACGGCGAAGGCCTCCATGATCGGCACGGCGAAGAGGAACATCATCGTCGTGCCGTGCATCGTGAAGATCTGGTTGTATTGATCCGGGTTGAGGAACGTGTTCTCCGGTTGCGCCAGCTGGATGCGCATGAACACGGCGAGGGCTCCTGCGAGGAACAGGAACATGAAGCCGGTGACAATGTAGCGCCGGCCGATGACCTTGTGGTCGACCGTGGTGAGCGCCCCCCAGATGCCGCGGGCAGTTCCCCAGGTGTGCGAGAGGCGGACGCGAAGCTCGCCGTCCGGTAAGCCGATGTCGGTTGGGCCGTCCTCGATGCCGACCGAGCTGCTCATTTGAGGCTCTCCAGGTAGTCGAGCAGGACCTGGAGGTCGTCAGGCGAAAGCTGGATCATCGGCATGTTCGCGCCGGGCTTGGTGCTTTGTGGATCGATCAGCCAGGCGCCGAGCGCGCCGCGGGTGAAGGGCAGGGTGTCGGCTGCGATTGTGGTGCGGCCGGCAAGGTGCGTGAGGTCCGGGCCGGCGCGGCCGCCGGCGGAGGTGCCGCGGATGCTGTGGCAGCTTACGCATGGGTTGTTGAGGAAAACGTCGAGACCGGCCTGCTGGGCAGAATTGGCGGGTTGGGGAGCCGGCGCAAGCTGCGCCGCTTTCCAGGCCTCGAACTGCTCCCTGGGTTCGGCAAAGACAACGAGTGCCATGTGCGCGTGCTGGAGACCGCAAAACTCCGCACATTGTCCGCGGTAGACACCAGGCTTGTCGGCAGTGAACTGAACCTGGTTCTCCCGGCCGGTGATGGCGTCCATCTTGCCGAAGAGCGTTGGCACCCAGAAGCTGTGGATCACGTCAGCGGAGGTGAGCTTGACGGTGATCGGCTCACCGACCGGCACGTGAATTTCGTTGGCGGTCGTGAATGTATTGGCCGGCGAAGGATCGTCGTAGGCGACCTCCCACCACCATTGATGGCCGGTCACTTTGATGGTGACGCCAGCCTCAGGCCTGGCGAAGAGCTGAGCCTGGGCGGCGTAGCTGAAGACCGCGAGCGTCACGACTGTCACGCCCGTAAAGAGGGCGAGCGAGGTGACGATGACGCGAAACCGGCTGTCGGTGCCGGGGTCAACGACCAGCGGCTCCGGCCGAGGGGCGCGGCGACGGGCGAGCGCCCAGGCGAGCACTGCTACGATCAGTACCCAGACAACGATGCAAACCCAGAGAAAAACGTAGAACAGGTTCGAGAGGACGTGCGCCTCCGGCCCTTTCGGGTCGAGGGCGGACTGCGGGCCCGAGCAGCCCGCAAGCAGGAGCAGGGCCGCAGCCATCGCAAAGCGGGTGAGCACCGCGCGGCTGATCATTGTGGCGACGTCGCTGGCGGCGCACCGCTGCCGGTTTCGGCCGGCGGATCGTGCTGGAGCTGGCCTTCAGGCTCGTGCGGACTGAGGTCGTCATTCCGTCCAGGGGCAGTATCTGGCGAGACGAGCCCGCCCAGGGACCGGACGTAGGCCGCGAGCTGCCAGACCTGGTCGTCGGTGATCTTGTTGCGGAACGACGGCATGCCGTTGGGACGACCCTCGCGGATCGACTGCGCGATGTTGTCGATCGAGCTGCCGTAGATCCAGTTGTCGTCCATCAGCGGCGGACCGGAGCCGCCGCCACCATTGCTGTGACAGCCGTTGCAATTGAACCAGGAGAAGAGCTTCTTGCCCTGCGTGATGTGAAAGGCGTTGGCTTCGAAGTTCTGCCCGATCCGGCTCGGGACGGCGGCGGGAGCACCGGTCCCCGCAGTGTTGCTGCTCATCACGATCTTCGGTTCGGTGGAGCCCGCGACAGGATCGGTCCGGTACTCGCGATCCTCGCGCTCGCAGGCCGCGAGGAGGGGGAGGCAGAAGAGAATGAGCAGCAGTTGCTTCACAGCGCACCCTCCGCGAGGTCGATGCGCGGGACGTGGTAGATGGCGAGCAGGTTGTCGATTTCGGCTCGATGCTCGTCGAGCGCGCGTTCTATCTCGAGGCGCAGTGGCCCTTCGTCGAGGCGGAGCGCCATCGAGATGTCGAACTGCATGGGCAGGTCGTCGTCGAAGTAGTCGGCGAGAGGTGTGACCGTGAGCGGCGGATCGGCGAGGGCGGCGAAGTAGCCGGCGAGGGGACCCCAGGCGATGGCGACATCGACATCGCCGTTGGCCACCGCAGCGACGATCGCTGCTGGAGGATTGGGATCGGCGTAGTTGCCGAAGACGCTGTAGCCGCGCACGTTCTCTGTTATTCCACGGCGTGCCAGCGCGGCGGCGGGAGGCGAGCTAGCATTGTCGCCACCGACGAGCTGGATGCCGACGGTAAGCGACCGCAGCCGCGGGTCATCGAGGGACCGGAAGGGCTCCTCGTCCGAACGGGTGACGAAGGCGTAGGCGGAGCGGTAGTAGGGCGGATACGTGAGCAGCACGCCTGGCACACGGCCGATGCCCGGGAAGAGGTCACAGAGGCCGGTGTCCAACGCCTCCCCGACGTAGCCGCGGCGCTGGGCCCACCACACGTAGGTGACCTTCGCATCGAGCGCTTTGCCTACGATGTCGACGAGCTTGTTCTCAAAGCCCTCAAGGCGATCGTTGGAGAAGGGCAGGTTGTTGGGATCGGCACAGACCCGCAGCTCGCGCGCCGAGGCCTCCCCCGCGAACAGGAGCATCGTCAGGAGCAGGAGGGCCCTAAGGCAGGCGGAACACATAGAGTGTGCCCCCCTTGGTCGTGACCTGCTTCAGGTCCTTCATGGCGTTGACGAAGCCGAGCGCGGCGGTGCCGTCGCGGGGATCGAGGTCACCCGAGACGATGCCGCCCGCCCAGCCGCCGACGCCCGAGAGGATGGCGACGTACTGCCGTCCGTCCGGCCCCTTGTAGGTGGTGGGCTGGCCGATGATGCCCGACCCGGTCTTGAACTGCCACAGTACTTCGCCTGACTTGGCGTCGACGGCTTTGAACCAGCCTTCCATGTTGCCGTAGAAGACGATCCCGCCTGCGGTCGCCAGGGTGCCACTCCAGACCGGGAAGCGCTCCTTGATCGACCAGACCGACTTGCCGGCGACAACGTCCCAAGCCTCGAAGACACCCATGTTGCCACCAGGACCAGGCATCTGGCGGACCTCGGCGCCGACGTAGGGCGTGCCGGCGATGTAACTGGTGGCGACGCTTTCCCAGTCCATGCACATGTTGTTGTGACCGATGTAGAGCAGGCCGGTCTGACTGGAGAAGGCAGAGGGATTCCAATCCTTTGCCCCCGGAGCGGTGGGGCAGATGTCGCGGACCACGCGGTTTGGGGAGGGGATTTTCTCCGGCACCAGCTGCATGCGGCCGGTCGCCATGTCGACGCCAGTGATCGCCGTCAGATGGTGGTAGGGGGTTGCCGACAGTAACTCGCCGGTCACGCGGTCGATCACGTAGATGAGGCCGGTGCGGCCGGGCTGGACGAGCACCTTGCGTGGCTGCCCTTTCCACGTGATGTCGAGCAGCACCAGCTCGTTGATGGCGTCCCAGTCGTGGATGTCGTGCGGCGCCGTCTGGTAGAACCAGCGAGCCTGGCCGGTGTCGGCGTCGCGGGCGAAAATGCCGGCCGTCCACTTGTTGTCGCCAGGGCGCTGGTCGTGATTCCAGGGGCCAGGATTGCCGGTGCCGTAGTAGATGAGGTTGAGGTCGGGGTCATAGGAGATCCAGCCCCAAACGCTGCCGCCACCTTGCTGCCAAGCCTGCGGCGGCCAGGTCGAGACACCGAGGTCCTTGCCTTTCTCGCTGTCGTAGAATGGCTTGAAGTCGGGGCCGATGAGCACCTCGCTATCCGGGCCGGTGCTGTAGGCTTTCCACACCGTGTGACCGTCGCTGACATCGAGCGCCTGGATCCAGCCGCGTACCCCGTATTCGCCGCCGGAGACGCCAACGAAGACCTTCCCCTTGGCGACAACGGGAGCCATGGTCATGGTCTCTCCCCTGTTGATGTCGCCGAGCTTTACGTTCCAGACCTCCTTACCGGTATTGGCGTCGACGGCGACCGTGTGGTCGTCGAGGGTGTTGTAGAAGATCCGGCCATCGGAGTAGGTCGGTCCGCGGTTCACGACATCGCAGCAGGCGACGCCCTGTGAGGAGGCGTCAGGGCGTGGGTTGTACTGCCACTTGAGCGGCGCGCCGGGTTGGGTGAGATCGAGCGCGTAAAGGATGTTGGGGTAGGGGCTGAGCACGTACATCGTGCTGCCTATCACCAGCGGGGCAGATTCCTGCCCGCGGTTCACGCCCATCGAGAACGTGAAGGCGACCTGAAGCTTGCCGACGTTGCTGGTGTTGATCTCGTCGAGGCCGCTGTAGCGGGTGCTGGCGTAGTTCTTGGCCGGGACGGTCCACTGGCCGTCTTCGGCCGGCGCAGCTGCTGCCGGGGGTGCGGGCGGGGCTTCTTGCGACAGTGCGGCCAGTGTCCCGCAGACAAGGGCAGAAAGGACCGTAAGCATGCGTAACATGCCGAGGACGTCCCCTAGGAAACCGCCGGAATCGTTGCCGGCGACGATCAACGTACCGAGCCGAAAAACGATCCGCAGTGACACAGGTTAGCGCGGGAGTTGCTCAGACGGCGTCGACGGCTCTCCTCACCGTGAGAACCTCGCTAACAAGGGTTAGAGCGGCGGGGGTGGGTTGCCTGTCAAGCTCCTGTCAGTCACAGGAGACGCCTGATGGAACTCGAGACGCGGCCGCGACAACGTGCCCCCCGCCATAATGCGCAGTTCGTCAGGGCAGCGCTCGGAGTCGTTCGGCCAGTGAACCGGCAGATCGGGGAATGGCAGTCGCGCGTCGCACTGCTTGAGGCGCTCAGCATGAGCGGGCGAGCGATTTCGCCCGACTTTGCGGCTCAGGCGCGGAAGCTCCGGGATATCGTAGAGACCGAGCGTGCCTCGTTCGCGGACAAGATCGGGACGCTCCCGCATGAGGTGGCGAGTGAGAGCCGCATCGCCGACACCGGCAGAGCGCTTAGCACTGTGGTGGCGGCGGTTGACCGCATCCTGGGACGGCTCCAGCACCTCGACTGAGGAACGCTCGGCAAGGCTTGTTGTCGCCACCACGGCAATCGTGGCAAGCCTTGCGAGATGTCCCATACAGATCACCGCAAGCCACTGATCGTCCCACTAGGCGACTCCGCTCTCCTGGTGCGGTTCGGCGACTCTCTTGATGAGGCTGCCAACCGCGCTGCGATCGCTTTTGCGCAGCGGCTTGCCGCTGCCGCCCTGACGCAAGTGCTCGAGACTGTACCGAGCCTGGTATCGGTGCTCGTCCGGTTCGATCCCGCGCTAACCGACGGTGACCGGCTTGCCGCCGAGCTTCGTCTGCTGCTTGCAGCGGAGGTTGACCTCAACGGTGACATCAACCGGCGTCACACAGTTCCGGTCGAGTTTGGCGGCGCCGCGGGCCCTGACCTCGATGAGGTGGCGGCGGCAATGGGCATGAGGCCGCGAGCCTTCATCCTGGCCCACAATGCTGGCCTGTTACGGGTTTTGGCGATCGGCTTTGCGCCAGGTTTCGCCTATTGCGGCTTTCATCCCGAACAGCTGCGCGTGCCACGACGTAAGGAGGTTCGCCAGCGCGTGCCGGCGGGGAGCATCCTCTTTGCCGCCGGGCAGACCGCGATTGCGGCGACCGATATCCCTACGGGCTGGAACGTGATCGGCCGCAGTCCGCTCATCAACTTCAATCCCGCAGCGGAGCCGCCCGTGCGCCTGCAACCCGGCGATATGGTGCGGTTTGAAGCGATTTCCGCATGACCGCGATCCTGATCGAACGGGCGGGACCGCTGGCGACGGTGCAGGACCGCGGGCGGTTCGGCGCGCTGAGCTATGGGATCAGCGCATCGGGTCCGATGGATCGCAGCGCATTTCAGACGGCGGCAGGAATGCTCGCCGGAGCGGGGCAGGCGGGCATCGAGTTCACCCGGGCCGGTCTCGGGTTCTCGGTGCAGGGCAGCTTCGTCGAGGCGGCATTCGCCGGAGGCGATTTCCGCCTGACCGTCAACGACCGGCAGCTGGCGTGGCCGGCGCGGGTGCGGCTGCAGCACGGCGACAAGGTGGAGGTGACGGCCGGAGCTTCTGGCAATTACGGCTACGTCCGGTTCGGCGCGGAGATCGACGTCCCGGTCGTGCTGCGCAGCCGCGCGACCAACATCGTTGCCGGACTCGGGGGCTACAACGGCCGCGCGCTTAAGGGTGGAGATTGGCTGTCGTTGGTTCCCGCCTCGGCGCTATCGCCAACCGCGGGGCGGGGCGGGCGGAGTTCCCGCACCGGTCCAATCCGCGTCGTCTGGGGGCTGCATGCCGACCTGTTCGACGCCAGCAGCCGCCTTCATCTCGAGGGCACCGAATTCGAGGTGTCGCACAGGCTCGACCGCATGGGCGTTCGCCTCAGTGACCCTCGGCAGGGCTTTTCAGGCCATCGCGGGCTGTCGCTGGTGTCGGATGCCATCGTACCGGGGGACATCCAGATCCTGGGCGATGGCACGCCGATCGTGCTGATGCGCGACCACCAGCCGACGGGTGGCTATCCGCGCATTGCGACGGTGATCTCGGCCGACCTCGACCGCTTTGCGCAGCTGCGTCCGGGGACGACGGTCAGGTTCGAACCCGTCACGCCCAAGCGCGCACGGGCACTGCTGCTGGAAAGTGTGTGATGGCCTCGCTCGACCTCAACGCGGATCTGGGCGAGGGCATCGGCAACGACGTCGCACTGCTCGACATCGTCTCCTCAGCCTCGATCGCCTGTGGCGGCCATGCCGGTGACGAGGCGACAATGCGCCGGGTGTTGCGCGAGGCGAAGGTTCGGGGCGTCGCGGTTGGCGCGCATCCCGGATTTGCGGACCGGGAGAACTTCGGCCGGAAGCGTCTGCTGCTGCCGCCGGAGGAGCTCGACTCGCAGGTTCGGGGGCAGCTGGAATTGCTTCTCAGGCTAGCGGATGAGGAGGGCGTGCC
The DNA here is from genome assembly GCA_023427545.1 of Pseudomonadota bacterium. Lineage (GTDB taxonomy): Bacteria > Pseudomonadota > Alphaproteobacteria > Rhizobiales > Devosiaceae > JAEZBF01. Next base: position 6,245 of record JAEZBF010000015.1, on the reverse strand, counting down.
GGTGCGCTACGTCAAGCTGCACGGCGCGCTCGCCAACATGGCAGCGGAGGAGCCGGCGGTGGCGATGGTCGCCTTTGCGGCATGCAAGGGGCTGCAGGAGGACCTTGCCATTCTCGCGATCGACAACAGCGCGCAGGTCGAGGTCGCAGAGATGCTCGGCTTCCCGGTGATCCCAGAGGCCTATGCGGATCGCGCGTACCAGCCCAATGGCTTGCTGGTGCCTCGGAGCGAACCGGGAGCGGTCCTGCACGACGCCGGAGTGATCGCCGAACGCGCCGTGCGTCTGGCGGAGCACGGGGAGATCGTCGCAGCGGATGGGACGGTGATCCGTACGGAAGCGCGGTCACTCTGCGTGCACGGGGATACGGCGGAGGCGGTGGAGATCGCCCGAGCAGTTCGCGAGGGGCTTGAGCGGGCTGGGGTGGTGGTGGGGGCCGGTGCGCCCGGACCTCGTGGTACGACGGGCTCACCATGAGGTCCTCAAGAGCACTGTAGCCGTCAGGCGAGCTTGTCGAACCATGAGGGCGTGGCTATGACCGAGCAATGACAGCGAAGATCATCGACGGCAAGGCATTCGCCGAGCGGCTGCGGGAGCGGATTGCAGGGCACGTGGCGCGGCTCAAGGCAGACCACGGCATCACGCCCGGCCTGGCGGTGGTGATCGTGGGGCACGATCCTGCGAGCGAGGTCTATGTCTCCAACAAGGCGAAGCAGACCGTCGCCGTCGGGATGCACTCTGAGAAGTACGAGCTGGCCGAGGAGACACCCGAGGGCGAACTGCTGGCCCTCATCGAGCGGCTGAACGCCGATCCGGCGATCCACGGCATCCTCGTGCAGATGCCGGTGCCCAAGCAGATCGACCCTATCCGTGTGATTGAGACCATCTCGCCCGACAAGGACGTCGACTGCTTCACGCCCGCGAACGTCGGCAAGGTGCAGATCGGGCTGCCCGGGCCGGTGTCGTGTACACCGCTCGGATGTCTCATGCTGCTGCGCGACGCGCTCGGGGAGCTCAGCGGCAAGCACGCGGTGGTGGTAGGACGCAGCAATCTCGTGGGCAAGCCGATGGCGCAGCTGCTGCTCCGCGAGAACTGCACGGTGACGATCGCGCACTCGCGGACGCAGGATCTTGCCGGAATTGTGCGGCAGGCGGACATCGTCGTTGCCGCAGTGGGACGGCCGCAGATGATCCGCGGCGAGTGGATCAAGCCCGGCGCGGCTGTGATCGACGTGGGCATCAACCGGATTGCCGCGCCGGAACGCGGTGAAGGCAGGACGAAGCTGGTGGGCGACGTGAACTATGAGGGCGCCTCGACTGTGGCGGGAGCGATCACGCCAGTGCCCGGCGGGGTCGGGCCGATGACCATCGCATGTCTCTTGGCAAACACCGTCACGACGGCTTGCCTGATCAACGGGATTGCCCCGCCCGAAGACCTGACTGCCTAGCCTCAGATCACGCGGCTAAGGTGGAAGCTGCGGACGACCGTATGGTCGCGAAGCCCGACCGCCGGCGAGAGCGGGTCCAGACGATCGAGGATCGGCTGGACGTCGGGCAGCTGTCGGGCATCGACCAGCACATGCCGGAATGGAGGGATGGTGCCGAGTTGCTGTTCGGTCATCAGATCGAACAGCATGGCCCGCACATCGTTGCGGGCCGCACAGGCTGGACATTCATGGCCGAAGGCATGGCGATGAAGCGGCGGATCAATCGTCAGCACGGCGGCTTCGGGCGCCACCGGGAGCTCTCCCGAGGTGACGACGGTGACGGCGATACTGGCCGTTGCGGTATCGTAAGGGGTTATTCTCATTCAGCCGCAACGCGCGGAGCCGGCGTGTAGTTCAATATCGGCGCCAGCCAGCGTTCCGTCTCCTCGACGTCCATGCCCTTCCGCAGCGCGTAATCCTCGACTTGGTCGCGCTCGACCTTGGCCACGCCGAAATAGAAGCTGTCGGGGTGGCTGAAGTAGAGGCCGGACACCGAGGAGCCTGGCCACATGGCAAAGCTGTCGGTGAGTTCGACGCCGATCCGCTGCCTCGCGTTGAGCAGGTGGAAGAGCGTGCTCTTCTCGGTGTGGTCGGGCTGGGCGGGGTAGCCGGGCGCCGGCCGGATGCCGCGGTAGGTTTCCTGAATCAGCTCGTCGGGCGTCAGAGCCTCGTCGGGAGCGTAGCCCCAGAGCTCGCGCCGGACACGCTGATGGAGCGCCTCGGCGAAGGCTTCCGCGAAGCGATCGGCGAGTGCCTTCACCAGAATTGCCGAGTAGTCGTCGTTGGCGCGCTCGAAGCGGGCGGCGATTTCCGCCTCGCCGATGCCCGCCGTAACGACGAAGCCGCCGATGTAGTCGGGCTTGCCGCTGTCGAGCGGCGCGACGAAATCGGACAGCGCCATGTTTGGGCGACCGTCGCGCTTGACCAGCTGTTGGCGCAGCGTGTGGAAGGTCGTCAGCTCACTCGAGCGGCTGTCGTCGGTGAAGAGGTGGATGTCGTCGCCGACGGCGTTAGCGGGCCAGAACCCGACGACGGCCTTGGGCCGGAACCACTTCTTCTGGATCACTTCGCCAAGCATGCGCTGAGCATCTTCCCAGAGCTGACGGGCGGCCTCTCCCTGCTTTTCGTCCTGCAGGATCTGCGGGTAGCGACCCTTGAGCTCCCAGGTCTGGAAGAACGGCGTCCAGTCGATGTAGCGGCTGAGCTCGGCAAGGTCGTACTGCTCGAAAACGCGCGTGCCGAGGAAACTCGGCTTCGGCGGCGTGTAGCCGGCCCAATCGGGCTTGAAGGCGTTCGCGCGGGCGCGGGGCAGGGGGAGGCGCTGCTTTTCAGCCTCGGCCCTGGCGTGCCTCTCCGCTACCCTGCGGTACTCGGAGCGGACCTGCTCAATGTAGGCGACCTTTTCATCCGAAAGCAGGCTGGAGACAACGCCCACGGCGCGACTGGCATCGTTGACGTGTACGGCCTGCCCGCGATCGTAGCGCGGGTGAATCTTCACCGCCGTGTGGACGCGAGATGTCGTTGCGCCGCCGATCAGCAGCGGAATGTCGAAGCCTTCCCGTTCCATTTCGGCCGCCACGTGCGCCATCTCGTCGAGCGACGGCGTGATAAGACCGCTCAGCCCGATGATGTCGACCTTCTCCTGCCGCGCCGTCTCGAGGATCTTCTGGGTGGGCACCATCACGCCGAGGTCGATGATCTCGTAGTTGTTGCAGGAGAGGACGACGCCAACGATGTTTTTGCCGATGTCGTGGACATCGCCCTTGACGGTCGCCATCAGCACCTTGCCCGCCGCCTTACGGCCAGCGGCGTCGCCGTTGGCGTCCTTCTCCGCCTCCATGAAGGGCAAGAGGTGCGCAACCGCCTGCTTCATGACGCGCGCAGACTTGACTACCTGGGGCAGGAACATCTTGCCCGAGCCGAAGAGGTCGCCGACGACGTTCATGCCCGCCATCAGGGGGCCTTCGATGACGTGGAGCGGCCGCTCGGCGGCGAGACGGGCTTCCTCGGTGTCGGCGTCGATGAACTCGGTGATGCCGTTGACGAGGGCATAGCTCAGCCGTTCGTTGACGGGCAGCTCACGCCAGCGAAGGTCCTTGGCGTTGCCCTCCTTGCCGGCCGCGCCGCGATATTTCTCGGCGAGCGCCAGGAGGCGCTCGGTGCCATCGGGGCGGCGATTGAGGATGACGTCCTCGCAGGCCTCCCGGAGTTCGGCGTCGAGGCTGTCGTAGACCGCAAGCTGGCCGGCGTTGACGATGCCCATGTCCATGCCAGCGGCGATGGCGTGGTAGAGGAAGACCGAGTGCATCGCCTCGCGCACCGGTTCGTTGCCGCGAAACGAGAAGCTGAGGTTCGACACACCGCCCGAGACGTGAACGTGGGGCAGGGCGGCGGTGATCTCACGCGTCGCTTCGATGAAATCGACGCCGTAGTTGTTGTGCTCCTCGATGCCCGTCGCGATGGCGAAGATGTTGGGGTCGAAGACGATGTCCTCGGGCGGGAAGCCGACCACCTCCGTGAGGAGCTTGTAGGCGCGGGTGCAGATCTCGACCTTGCGCTCCTTGGTGTCGGCCTGGCCCTGCTCGTCGAAGGCCATCACGACCACCGCGGCGCCAAAACGGTGGACGGTTCGGGCGGCTCCGAGGAATTTGTCCTCTCCTTCCTTCATCGAGATCGAGTTGACGAGCGCCTTGCCCTGCACGCGCTTGAGACCCGCCACGATGATCTCGAACTTGGAGCTGTCGATCATCAGCGGCACGCGGGCGATGTCGGGCTCGGCGGCGAGCAGGTTGAGGAACTCGACCATCGCCTTCTCGGAGTCGATCAGGCCCTCGTCCATGTTGATGTCGATGATCTGCGCGCCGTTCTGCACCTGGTCGCGCGCGACATCGAGGGCCGCGGTGAAATCCCCGGCGGTGATGAGCTTGCGGAAGCGGGCCGAGCCGGTGACGTTGGTGCGCTCGCCGATGTTGACGAAGGGGATATCGGAGGTGAGCGTGAAGGGCTCGAGGCCGGACAGCCGCAGCTTGGGCTCGATCTCGGGCACCCGGCGCGGGTTGTGGCGGCTCACCGCCTCGGCGATGGCCCGGATGTGGTCGGGCGTGGAGCCGCAGCAGCCGCCGACGATATTGACGAGCCCTTCGCGCGCGAACTCCTCGATCTGGGCCGCCATGAACTCGGGGCTCTCGTCGTAGCCGCCGAAGGAGTTCGGTAGCCCGGCATTGGGGTAGGCGCAGATCAGGGTGTCGGCGACGTCGCTGAGCTCGGCGAGGTGGGCGCGCATGGCGGCGGCCCCGAGGGCGCAGTTGAGCCCGATTGTGAGCGGGTTGGCGTGCCGGACCGAGTACCAGAAGGCTGTCGGCGTCTGGCCCGAGAGGGTGCGGCCCGAAAGGTCGGTGATGGTGCCCGAAATCATGATGGGCACGCGGAAGCCGAGGCGCTCGAACACCTCTTCAGCGGCGAATATGCCCGCCTTGGTGTTGAGCGTATCAGTGATCGTCTCGAACAGCAGCACATCCGCGCCGCCCTCGATCAAGCCCTCGATCGCTTCGCCGTATGCTTCGGCGAGCTGGTCGAAAGTGATGTTGCGAAAGCCGGGGCTCGAGACGTCGGTCGACATGGACGCGGTCTTGTTGGTCGGCCCGAGAGCGCCGGCAACGAAGCGGCGGCGGCCGTCGCGCTGCTGCGCGAGATCGGCGGCTTCGCGGGCGAGGCGGGCACCGGCGACGTTGAACTCCCGCGCCAGCGCTTCCATGCCGTAGTCGGCGAGGACGATCGAAGTCGAGGAGAAGGTGTTGGTCTCGACGATATCGGCGCCGGCTAGGAAATACTGCAGGTGGATGTCGCGGATGGCGTCGGGCTGGGTCAGCACGAGCATGTCATTGTTGCCGCGGACATCACGATGCCAGTCCGCGAAGCGCTCGCCGCGATAGCCGGCCTCGTCGAGCTGCAGCGACTGGATCATCGTGCCCATCGCGCCATCAAGTATGAGGATGCGCTCGCGAGCAGCGGCGCGGAGAGCGGCGAGGGTTTCGGCTCGGGTGGGGGCTTGGCTCATGACGTGCCGCATGTGCTTGCGCGCCGAATGTGGCGCAGATCGGGATATAAAGATTTCTTTATATGAATAGGGTCGGGGTGGCAACGCCGATGGCGCCGCAGGTTGAGCCGGAGGGAGTTCATTCGAATTTTCCGCAAATTAACCGCGGCTCAACCAGATTCCGCTCCCATACGCCGGTTGTTGCGCGCGGTCCTCTACACTCGCGGAAAACGGAGAGGTGCCCGGATGACAGTCTCCAGCTCGCGCTCGTGGCGCAGCCCCAGCATTGTTGCCGCTGCTGCCCTGATACTGCCCCTGATGGCCTGCAGCGGCGATCTCGGCCCAACCGTTAAGCGGGCCGCGTTCACGTCGTCCGAGTTCGGCGTCAGCGTTTCGCCGCGGGTCACGCGCAACGCGCATCCGCCACGTGGGGGCGGTCGCTATTCGAGCGACAAGCCGTACGTCGTGCGCGGGGTCTCCTACACGCCGCTGGTCAATCCGGTGGGCTACGAGGCGGTGGGGCATGCGTCGTGGTACGGCGCCGATTTCCACGGTCGCCGGACTGCCAATGGCGAGATCTTCTCGGCCAATGCGATCTCGGGTGCGCATCCGACGCTGCCGCTGCCGTGCTACGTGCGCGTCACCAACCTCAGCAACGGGCGCTCGCTGCTGGTTCGCATCAACGACCGTGGGCCGTACATGGCGGACCGGCTGATCGACCTCA
>JAEZBF010000007.1 GCA_023427545.1 Pseudomonadota bacterium | reverse complement strand
GCGTCTGCCCCTCGCGGACCACGAGATCGACCTCGTCGACGGCCTTGACGTGTCCCACCGTGCTGCGGAACAGCCCGCGCCGGATCGGGAACCAGACGCGCAGCTTCTCCGCCTCGACCAGCGGCTTGGCGGCGGGATCGGCGACCGGCGGCGCGCCCGAGGGCGCGGCCGCGATCAGCCGCCTGGTGTAGGCATGCTGCGGGTTCGAGAAGATCGCCTCGGGCGCCCCGGTCTCGACAATCTTGCCCATCGTCATCACCGCGATGCGGTCCGCGACCTTGCGCACGATTCCAAGGTCATGGGTGATGAACAGCATCGCCATGCCGTGCCTGGCCTGAAGCGACTTGAGCAGCGCGAGGATCTGCGCCTGGACGGTGACGTCGAGCGCCGTCGTCGGCTCGTCGGCGATCAGCAGCGCCGGCTCGTTGGCCAGCGCCATTGCGATCATCACCCGCTGGCGCTGTCCACCCGAGAGCTGGTGCGGGAAGGCAGTCAGCCGCGTCTCCGGCTCGGGGATGCCGACTTCCGTCAAGAGCTCCAGCGCCCGCTTGCGGGCCGCCGTCCGCGACAAGCCGCGATGGACGGTCAGCACCTCGGTGATCTGCCGCTCGACGTTGTGCAGCGGATTGAGCGAGCTCATCGGCTCCTGGAAGATCATCGAGATGGCGTTGCCGCGCACGCCGCGCAACTCGCGCTCGTCAGCCTTGAGCAGGTCGCGTCCCTTGAAGACGATCTCGCCCCTGGGGTGCGAGGCGGGCGGATACTGCAGCAGCCGCAGCACCGACAGCGCCGTCACCGACTTGCCCGATCCGCTCTCCCCCACCAGCGCCAGCGTCTCGCCCGGCGCGATGTCGAACGACACCCCATCCACCGCGTGGGGCACGGTCGTGCCGAACCGCACATGGAGATTGCGGACGGAGAGGAGTGGGTCGGTCATCCGAACGTCTTCCTCGGATCAAAAGCGTCCCGCACCGCTTCGCCGATGAAGACCAGCAGGCTCAGCATCAGCGAGATGACGACGAAACCGGTGATGCCCAGCCACGGCGCCTGCAGGTTGTTCTTGCCCTGCGCCAGCAGCTCGCCCAGTGAGGGCGACCCCACAGGCAGGCCGAAGCCGAGGAAGTCAAGCGAGGTCAGGGTCGTGCTCGAGCCGCCCAGGATGAAGGGCATGAAGGTCAGCGTCGCGACCATCGCGTTGGGCAGGAGGTGCCGCCACATGATGGTGAGATTCGAAACGCCCAGCGCCCGCGCTGCGGCGACATACTCGAAGTTACGCCCGCGCAGGAACTCCGCGCGCACCACCCCAACCAGCGTTACCCAGGAGAACAGCAGCAGGATACCCAGCAGCACCCAGAAGCTCGGCGCCAGCACGCTGGAGATGATGAGCAGCAGATAGAGCGAGGGGATCGAGGTCCAGATCTCGATCAGCCGCTGGAAGATGAGGTCGACCCAGCCCCCGAGATAACCCTGCACCGCACCGGCGACGACGCCGACGACAGAGGAGATGATCGTCAGCACCAGCCCGAACATCACCGAGATGCGGAAGCCGTAGATCACCCGGGCCAGCACGTCCCGGCCCTGGTCGTCGGTCCCTAGCCAGTGATAGTTCCCCAGCGTGCAGTCGGGGTCCGCCGGCCCCTGTTCGTACCGGGCGCACCACGTCTCGGCGGGCATCATCCAGGTCGGCGCCGCCGGCGCCGGCACCGCCAGCGCCTCGTCCGGCGTGCCGTAGGAGTACCGGATCGGCGGCCACAACATCCAGCCGTTGGCTTGGATCTCGTCGGCGATGAAGGGGTCGCGGTATTGCGTCACCGCAAGGAAGCCCCCGAACTTGCTCTCGGGATAATCGGTCACGACCGGAAACAGCAGCTCGCCCTTGTACGAGACCATCAGCGGCCGGTCGTTCGCGATGAGCTCCGCAAATAGCGTCAGCACGAACAGCAGCAGGAAGATCCAGAGCGACCAGCGGCCCCGCCGGTTGGCGCGGAAGTTGGCCAGCCGGCGCTGGTTGATGGGCGACAGCCGCACCAGCGGCGCGGATCGGGGCGCGTCGGCGGGTGCGAAGGCGAGGAACGGGGCGCCGCCCGCGAGCGCGAGGCGCATCAGACCTCCCGGCTTTCGAAGTCGATGCGGGGATCGATCCACATGTACATGAGATCGGAGACGAGGCCGATGATCAGTCCGAGAAGCGAGAAGACGTAGAGCGTGGCGAACACCACCGGATAGTCCCGGTCGAGCACCGCCTTGAACCCCAGCAGGCCCAGCCCATCGAGCGAAAAGATCGTCTCGATCAGCAGCGAGCCGCCGAAGAACGCGGAGATGAAGGCGGCGGGAAAGCTCGCGATCAGCAGCAGCATGGCGTTGCGGAAGACATGCCGGTAGAGCACCTGCCGCTCGCTCAGGCCCTTGGCCCTTGCCGTCACCACGTACTGCTTGCGGACCTCGTCGAGAAACGAGTTCTTGGTCAGGAGCGTCATCGTCGCGAACGCGCCGAGCGCCATGGCGATGATCGGCAGCGTGATGTGCCAGAGGTAGTCGAGGATCTGCTGCCACCAGGGCATCGTGGCCCAGTTGTCCGAGACCAGGCCGCGGAAGGGAAAGATCGAAACGAAGCTCCCGCCGGCAAACAGCACGATCAGCAGCACCGCGACGAGAAACCCCGGCAGCGCGTAGCCGACGATGATCACGGTCGAGGTCCAGACGTCGAAGCGGCTGCCATCCCGCACCGCCTTGGCGATCCCGAGCGGGATCGAGATGCCGTAGCTGAGCAACGTCATCCACAGCCCAAGCGTGATCGAGACCGGCATCTTCTCGATGATCAGGTCGACGACGGAGATGTCGCGGAAATAGCTGCGCCCAAAATCGAACCGCAGGTAGTTCCAGAGCATGGAAAAGAAGCGCTCGAGCGGGGGCTTGTCGAAGCCGAACTGCTTTTCGATCTGCGCCAGCACCTCAGGCCTCAGGCCTCGTGATCCGCGATAGGTGGTGGTGCCCGCAGTCTGCCCCTGGGGCGCCGCCTGCGCGCCCTGCCCCGCGAAGTCGCCGCCTTCGCTGCCGGTCACGCGGTCCAGCGCGGAAACGTTGTTGCCGCTCATCTGGGCGATGAACTGCTCGACCGGGCCGCCGGGGGCGAACTGCACGACGAGGAAGGAGACCGCCATGATCCCGAAGACGGTCGGGATCATCAGCAGGAGGCGGCGGAGGATATAGGCGCCCATCGAGGCTCCGGCGGTGGCTCTCTGCTCCTAACGCTGAACCGGCCCGGTGATCGGGTCAATCACCAAGTGTTGAGCCGGACTGGCAGCCAACCGCCGCCAGCGGCCGCGCTGCAGGGCTCGTGGCCGTGCCTCAATTTTGCCGCTGCCAAGTTGATGAAGTAACAGTATGCTGATTATCTGCTTCACCTTCGGTTCATTTTGCGAGGCTGAACAATCGAGGCAGCAGTTACTTCCCGCCGACTTCACCGTCATCTTTGAGGAGCGCGCCGGAAGCGCGAGACAAGCATGGGTGTACAGCTCAGCAGCAGCGTCGGAAACGTTCACGCCAACGCGCCCTGGCGCAAGGGATCGGCCCCTCCGGGCAACAAGGCCGTCGATCAAAAGAAGATTATCGGGGTCCTTGCCAGCATTCCGTCGGCACAGGGCGGCATGAAGGAAGCCTGGTCCCGGCAACCGCAGCCCGGACCCGACGGCATGTGCCTCGACGAGCTCGCCGATGCGATCTGGAACTTCCAGTCCTTCTGGAAGGCCAACGGCACCTTCAAGAACATCGACGGCGTGGTCGATCCGGGCGGCAACACCCTGCGCGTCCTCAATAGCTGCGCCCTCGGCCAGCAGGTCCGCGAAGGGGGGCCGAACGCGCTCAATCCGGCCAATCTGCCGAACCTCGACAAACTGGCCTCGGAGATCCGGCAGCTCCTTCCCTATCCCACCCGCTGGACCCTCGACAACGCGCCGGGCGCCGGCGGCGGGTCAGGCGACTTCAGCTTCGGCATCGGGCAGCTCGACATGGTCACCGACGGCGGCGAGAAGCGCTTCGCGACTTTCGTTCAGGGTGGGCTCTCGATCTCCAAGAGCGCGCTGGACACGCCGGTCACCTTCAGCGCCTCCACCCGTGACATGTGGAGTGCAACGAGCATCAAGGCGCTGAGCGGCATGGGCCGGGTTTTCAGCCGCGTCCCGAACGTGAGCTTCGAAGACATGCTCGGCCCGATGATCATCTGCACGATCTCGGGTGCCGCGCCCTCCACCTTCTACTCGACCGCCCTTGGCCCGATCACCAAAAGCTCGATGTCGGGCCTGGCCTTCACGCTCTTCTTCCTCAATGCCGTGCCCGGCGAGGGTGGGCCCATGGCATTGATCCAGCCTGACGTGATGGCGCTCGCAAAGGCCGCCCTGCGCTCCAAGGCCGTCTGCATGTCGGCCGGTGCGTGCATGGGGTTCGACGTGAGTGCCAGCATCGGCATCGGCTATGCCGTCGTCGACAAGAAGCGCGACATCTTCGACAGCATCGAACCCATCGTGCCGCGCAATCCGACGGTCGACTCCTACAAGAAGCAGGCCGAGGACATGTGGGACCAGGGCATCAACAAGATCAAGGACTGGTCGCCCTTCTAGGCCACGGCCCGCGCGGAAGGCGGCGAGCAGGCTTGCGGGCTCAGGCCGCGACTGCCGCTGCCCGCCGCCGCCGGTTGAAGCTCCAGAGGGCGAGGCCGAACGCCACCATCAGGATGCCGCCGCCCAGTACGGAGATCGGATTGGCGCCGAGGAACACGAACCACTGGATCAGGAAATGCAGCCCGCCGAAGACAGCGGCGGCATTGGTGATCCAGCGGCGGTCGACGCGCACGCCCCAGACCGCGGCGCCGATCAGCAGGGCGGCATAGACCAGCGCAAAGGCTCCGGCCGGGATGCCGAGCTTGTCCTCGCCGAAGATCGATGCGGCGAGGAAACCGATGTTGGTGACCACGGCTGCCGTCCGCGCAGCGATGATCGCAAGCCGCTCGTAGGCGGCGGGCTGGCGTGTCGATGCGAACAGCAGCCCGAGCGCCAGCACGGCGAAGACGACGATGGTGACGGTCGGGCGTGGGG
>JAEZBF010000405.1 GCA_023427545.1 Pseudomonadota bacterium | reverse complement strand
GGGTCTGCTCGTGGGTGGTCTGGCCGACCGGCACGATGAGGCGTCCGCCGACCCTGAGCTGATCCTTCCAGCTTTGCGGCACCGAGGGGCCGCCGGCCGCTGCGATGATGGCGTCGAACGGCGCGGTCTCCGGCCAGCCGAGGGTGCCATCGCCGGTCCGGACCAGCACCTGGTCGTATCCGGTTTCGCCCAGCCGCTTCCTTGCGCTTTCGGCGAGGAGAGGATGGCGCTCGATCGACAGCACCTTCGCGCCCATTTCGGCCAGCACGGCGGCGGCATAACCCGAGCCGGTACCGACCTCGAGCACCTTGTCGCGGGGATGAATCTCCGCAGCTTCGAGCATCAGGGCGACAATATAGGGCTGGGAGATCGTCTGCCCTTCGGCGATGGGCAGGGGGGTGTCCTCGTAGGCGAACTCCTGGAGGTCGTGGTCGATGAAGGACTCGCGCGGCACGCGGCCCATCGCCGCGATCACGCGTTCGTCCGTGATGCCGCGGGCGGAAATCTGCCGCTCGATCATGCGGCGGCGCGAGTAGGCGAAGTCGAACATCTGCCGCTCCTCCACCTGGAGGAATCCTCCGCGCGGCGGGGAGTTCCCTTGGCTACGCCTTGGGAAACGGGCGGCTGAGGTACCGCGAACCCGCGACGCCGAAACGCCAGGGTTTCTCGGCCGCCTTGGTGATGCCGATGCGCGGCCCCACAAGAATCGAGGCGATGCCGGAGGCGGGGCTGACAGAGAACGGCGGATGCTCAAGCGAGCTGCCGTTCAGGGCGAGGGTGATGCCGAGCGCCTGGCCGAGCTTGCCGGGACCGGAACAGAGCTGCCGGATGTCCTCCAGCCCGCGGCGCTGGCGCATGACGTCGATGCCCGCTGTCGGCTCCAGCGCGCGGATCAGCACGGCGCTGGCGTCCTCGCAGACGAAGTTGAGGCACCAGTGGATGCCGTAGGAGCGGTAGACGTAGGCGCGCGCGGGCGGGCCGAACATGGCAGCGTTGCGCTGCGTCGGGCCGGCGAAGGAGTGGGAGGCGGGATCGGTCGGGTGATAGGCCTCGGTCTCGACGATGATGCCGCCAATGCCGTCGATGAGCAGCGTTGCTCCCAGCAGTTCGCGGGCTACGGTGGTGACCTCGCGGTCGAAGAAGGCGATCAGCGACATGCGGGCTTACTTGCCGTCCCGCTTGAACGAGGGCAATGGCCCATGCGACTGCTCCGCGACTGGGAGGGAGAGAATGACGGACAGCCTCAAATTCGGGACAAGCGGTCTGCGCGGCCTGGCGACGGAGCTCTCGGGCCCGGTTGCCGCCCGTTACGCGGAGGCATTCGTCCTCCACCTTCGCAGCTCGCGCCAGCTCGGCGGTGCGGGCGAGGTTCTGGTCGGGCAGGAGCTTCGGGAGAGCAGCCCAGCGATTGCCACGTCGGTGATGGCCGGGGTCACGGCAGCCGGTCTCAAGCCGCGGAACTGCGGAGCGCTGCCGACGCCAGCGCTGGCGCTCGAGGCCATGCGGCTGGAAGTGCCTGCGATCATGGTCACCGGCAGCCACATCCCGGCGGATCGCAACGGGCTGAAGTTCTACGCGGGAACCGGCGAGATCACCAAGGAGGATGAGGGCGGGATTCTCGAGTCGCTGGAATCGGTTGAGGAGGCGGGTTCAAGCGGCGCGCAAAGTGAGGCCGACCCCGAGGCGCTTGAGCGCTATATCGCGCGATGCCGCCTGCTGCTGCGGGCCGGGGCGCTCGCCGGCAAGCGCATCGGGGTGTGGCAGCACTCGGGTGTCTTCCGCGACGGGCTGATGGACCTGCTGGCCGGGTTCGGCGCCGAGTGCATCGCTCTCGGACGCGAGACGGGGTTCAAGGCCGTGGATACCGAAGCCGTCAGCGCCGAGGATGCGGCGCAGATTGCTGACTGGGTGAAGGAACACGGGCTGGCTGCGCTCGTCTCTACCGATGGGGATGCCGACCGGCCGCTGGTCGCCGACGACAAGGGGCAGGTCGTGCGTGGCGACGTGCTCGGTATCCTCACTGCCCGGTACCTCGGCGTGGATGCCGTGGTGACGCCCGTGACCTCCACCTCCGCAGTCGAGTCCTCCGGCTTCTTCCGTCCGGTGATCCGCACCCGCGTGGGTTCGCCCTACGTCCTTGCCGGCATCGAACAGGCAAAGCTTTCGAGCGAGCGGGTAGTCGGGTTCGAAGCCAATGGCGGTGTGCTGCTCGGCACGCCGGTGCGGCTCAACTACCAGGACATCGCGGCGCTCCCGACCCGTGACGCCATGCTGCCGATCCTTTCCGTGCTGGGCCTCGCGAAGCAGACCGGCCAGACGCTGCATGGGCTGGTCGCCGCCCTGCCGCCGCGGTTCTCGCGCAGCGGCCGTCTGGAACACGTGCCGGCGGAGCGGAGCGAGATGCTGCTCGATGCACTGAACGAGGGCTTCTTCGAGGAGGTCGGTACCGTCAGCTCGGTCGGCGACATCGACGGCGTGCGCGTCAGCTTCGAGTCCGGCGATGTCGTGCACTACCGGGCCTCCGGCAACGCTCCGGAGCTAAGGTGCTACTCGGAAGCGGACACAGCGGACCGCGCGGAATGGCTGGTGAACTGGGGCCTTGCCGCCGCCGAGCGCGTGGTGCGCTAGCCGCGGGCCACCACGAGCGTTGCTGCCGTCGCCATCATCAGGCTGGCCGTGCGGTTGAGGCGGCGCAGGGCGCGCTGGCTGCGGAAGAGGTCGCGTGCCTTCGCAGCAAGCGCCGCGTAGCCGCAGCCGATCACCATGAGCACGATCACGACGATGGCGGTGAGCTCGGTGAACGCAATGGGGTTCATCTGGTCGAGCGGGATCACGGTGGGCAGGATCGCCAGATAGAAGATGATGGTCTTGGGATTGCCCATGGTCAGCGAGAAGCCGGCGAGGAAGGTCTTCAGCCAGTCCTCGTTCTTGGGCTTCATCTGCTCGGAGCCGGGCTTGGCCGTCCAGAACTTCCACGCGATGTAGAAGAGATACGCAGCGCCGGCGATACGGATCACGATGAAGATTGGTCCGAACATGCTGGCGATCGCGGCGAGCCCGAAGACCGCGAAGACAAAGTAGACGAGATCACCGGCAAGGATGCCGATCACCATCGGCACCGCTCCCGCAAACCCGCCGCCGAGCGCGCGGGCGACCACCGCCGCCACGCCCGGTCCGGGAACGAGCACGGCGATGGCATAGGCGAGGGTGAAGGCGAGGAGGGTGAAGAGGTCCATGGCAGGCCTGGAAGCTCAGGGGAGGCGGGCGAGACGTTCGGTCAGCAGCTCAAAGTAGCCATCGGCATCGCCGCGGCGCAGGAACAGCACGTTCCTCGGCCGGTCGGTGACACCCCAGTAGTCGGCAACGGTCGCGCCGAGGGTGAGTTCGCTCGCCGTCTCGATCTCGACATTGATCTTGCGGCCGCTGAACAGTTCGGGTTTCAGCAGATAGGCGATCACGCAGGGGTCGTGAAGGGGAGCGCCTTCCTGGCCATACTTCTCGCCGTCGAAGCGTTCGAAGAACTCCATCAGCTCGGCAGTCACCTGGCCGGTCCGGTTGCCGATAGCGCGGAAGGCTTCGTTCCGCGCGGGGGTGGTGAGCATGCCGTGGGAGAGATCGAGCGGGATCTGGACGACCGGAATACCGCTCGAGAAGACGACGTCGGCGGCTTCCGGATCGACGTAGATATTGAACTCGGCCGCCGGCGTAATGTTGCCCGCCTCGAAGTAGCCGCCGCCCATCAGGACGATCTCGCCCACGCGGGGGATCACCTCAGGGGCCTTGATAAAGGCCATCGCCAGATTGGTGAGCGGGCCGAGGGCGCAGAGCGTGACCGATCCGGCATCCTCCCGCCGTAAAGTGTCGACGATGAAATCGACGCCGTGCATGCTCTCGAGCTGCAGCTTGGGATCGGGCAGGGTGGGGCCATCGAGACCCGTCTTGCCGTGGACGTGCTCGGCCGTCACCAGCTTGCGCCGGATCGGGCGTTCGCAGCCGGCATAGACCGCGATGTCGCGGCGGCCGGAAAGCTCGACGACCTTAAGGGCGTTGACGGCGTTCTGCTGCAGGCCGACATTGCCCGCGACGGCGACGATACCCAGCACGTCAAGCTCTTCCGGCGAAGCCAGGGCGAGCAGGATGGCGACCGCGTCGTCATGACCGGGGTCGGTATCGATGATGATCTTGCGCAGCATGCGTTGGGGGGCTCCCGAGGGTGCTCGCTTGTAGGTCGGCGAGGGCATAGGCGCAACGGTGGAACGTTTCGTGCACGCGCTCCGTTCTCGCGAGGTTACAGGAGGACTTCGTGCTTACACCGTCGGCCGCGAGACGTAACCGCACACCCAAGCACGATATCTCCGAAGGACAGTTCGAACAGCTGCTGCGCATCGCGTCGCGCCTGGCGCTGGTCCTGCTGGGTTTCTTCGCCATGATCATGGCGCTGCAGGCCGCTCACGCGATCCTCGCGCCGATCTCCCTCGCCATCGTCCTCGGCCTGGTGTTCGGACCCGTCGCCGACAGGCTCGAGGCCCGCGGGATCCCTCCGGCGCTGTCCGCGGCAGTCGTCGTCGTGTCCCTGATCGTGCTTCTGGCGATCAGCCTGCTGCTGTTTGCCGTTCCGCTCAGCGAATGGATCGGGAAGGCGCCGACGATCTGGGGGAAGGTCCAGGCCGAACTGAAGAACTGGAAGGGGCCGATCGAAGCGATCGGTGCCATGCAGGATCAGATCAAGACGGCGCTCGGCGGGTCGAGCGGCACTCTCGAGGTGACGGTGACCGAGGGCAACCAGGTCATCGATTTCGCCCTGCTCGCACCGGCTATCATCGGCGACATCCTGATTTTCCTCGTGTCGCTCTATTTCTACCTTGCGACACGCGAGAACATCCGCGTCTCGATCCTCTCGCTCTGCGTCACCCGCCGCATGCGCTGGCGGACCGCCCATATCTTCGGGCAGGTCGAGAACAAGGTGTCGCGCTACCTGTTGTCGGTGACGCTGCTGAACCTCTGCGTCGGTGTCGCCATGGCGCTCATCACCTGGGCGCTGGGCCTGCCCTCGCCGCTGCTGTGGGGCGCGTTCGCCGCGCTCCTCAACTACATCCCCTATGTGGGGCAGGCGGTGATGATCGGGATCCTGCTCTTCGTGGGCTTCGCCACGCAGCCGGATCTGCCGCATATCCTCATGCCGATCGGCGGCTACATGGTCGTCAACCTGGTGGTCGACCAGCTGGTGTTCCCCCAGTTCGTGGGCCACCAGATGACGCTCAACCCCTTCCTGATCTTCCTGTCGATCGTCTTCTGGATCTGGATTTGGGGTCCCTTCGGCAGCTTGCTCGCGGTCCCCTCGCTGCTGATCGTGCAATCGGTGCTCGCGAACATCATCCCGACCAAGGAGGTTAAGCCGCGACGACCCGTCAGGCGAACGGCGAACATGACCGAAAAGGACGTGGTGCTCGCCAACGCCGCGCGCGCAATCAAAGAGCAGGCCGAGGACGAGGCGAAGGCCGCGGCCGAGGCCGAAGCGGCAAAGCGCGCAGCCGAGGAGGCAAAGGTCGCCGAAGCGGAGGCCAAGAAGGCCGAGGAGGAGGCTCGCAAGGCTGAGGCCGAAGCCGAAAAGGCGGCTTCGACAGCCACAGCGCAGGTGGCGACCACGCCCGCGCGCAAGCGGCGGCGCCGCAGCAAGCCTATTGGTGGAGCCGCTCCTGCCGCATAGGTGATCCTCATGCCTGCCGCTTGACGGCGGCCGCCCCCCCACCAAGATGTGGGTGATCCGTGGCGGCCAATCCGCCCGGCGGGGGCATGGACATGGAAGCGCACGAAGCCGCGGCCCAGGGGGTCGATCTCACCCAGGCCGTGGTGCTGCTGGCCGCCGGCGTCATCGCCGTTCCCTTGTTCAGGCGCCTCGGACTGGGCTCGGTTCTCGGCTACCTCGCGGCAGGCCTGATCGTTGGTCCCTTCGGACTGAAGCTGGTCAACGATCCCGAGGCCATTCTGCACGCCGCCGAGCTTGGCGTGGTGATGTTCCTCTTCATCATCGGCCTCGAGATGGAGCCGCAGCGGCTCTGGGGTTTGCGCAAGAGCATCTTCGGGCTCGGCCTGTTCCAGGTGCTTGCTGCAGGCCTTGTGCTCACGCTGTTCGGCGTGGTGATCGGGCTGTCTCCGCCCGTCGCGTTTGTCGCCGGAATGGGGTTCGTGCTCACCTCGACTGCGGTGGTCATGCAGGTTCTCGAGGAGCGCGGCGAGCTCGCAACGACGGCCGGGCAGAAGATCGTCTCGATCCTCCTGCTGGAGGATCTGCTGATCGTTCCTCTTCTGGCGCTCGTTGCGATCCTGGCGCCCAGCCAGAGCGATACCGTCACCTTCCTCGAGCGGATGATCGGTATCGGCATCGCGCTTGGCTCGGTGCTGCTCCTCATCTTCATCGGGCGTCGCATCCTCAACCCGGTGTTCCGGGTGCTGGCGAATGCTCGCGCCCGTGAGGTCATGACTGCGGCGGCGTTGCTGGTCGTGCTCGGTGCCGCCCTGATCATGCAGCTGGGCGGACTGAGCATGGCGATGGGCGCATTCCTAGCCGGGGTGCTGCTTTCGACCTCGACTTTCAAGCACCAGCTCGAAGCCGACGTCGAGCCGTTCCGCGGCATCCTGCTCGGCCTCTTCTTTCTCGCCGTGGGTATGTCGCTCGACCTCGGCGTGGTTGCGGCCAACTGGCAGATCATCGCGATCAGCGTCGTCGGTTACATGCTACTCAAGGCGGCAGCGATTTTCGGGATCGCGCGGCTGACGAAATCGTCGGCGCGGGAAGCTCTCGAACGCGCCGTCGTCATGGCCCAGGGCGGCGAGTTCGCGTTCGTCCTCTACACCACGGCCGCTTCTACGGGGCTGATCATCGGCAGCGCCAACGCGACGTTCACGGCGACAGTCATCATCTCCATGGCGCTGACCCCGTTCGCGATGATGGCGCTGCGCTTCCTTCCCCGTCAGGCGCCGTCATTCGACGGTGTGGATCTGGTCGACGGGCTGCACGAGCGGGTCCTACTGATCGGCTTTGGCCGCTTCGGACAGATCGTTGCGCAGCCGCTGGTGGCGCTCAAGCACCGCCTCGCCATCATCGACAACGACACCGAGATGATCCAGGTCGCCGGGCGCTTCGGCGTGAAGGTCTACTACGGTGACGGTACCAGGCTCGATGTCCTGCGCGCAGCAGGCGCCGAGATTGCCGAGATCATTCTCGTCTGCATCAACGACAAGGTGGCGGCGACCAAGATCGTCGAACTCGCAAAGAGCGAATTCCCGATGGCCAAGGTGTTCGCGCGGGCGTTCGACCGGCCGCACGCGTTCGAGCTCATCAATGCCGGAGCCGACTACCAGCTGCGCGAAATGTTCGAGTCGGCGCTGGCATTCGGCGCCGCAACCAGCAAGGCGCTGGGCGCGACCGATGAGGAAGTGGAAGACGTCATCGAGCGGGTCCGTGAGTTCGACCAGCGCCGGTTCGAAGCCCAGCTGCTGGGCGGCATGATGGCCGGACGCGACCTGCTGATCTCCAATGCATCCGAACAGGCCAGGGAGCAGGGGATCGTCGCTCCGCCCGACGAGCCGGTTCGGCCTGCTGCAGAGCGCGAGGGAGAACGGGCGCCGAGCCAGTGAAGGTCCTTCACTTCGGGGTATAACGGGTGCAAGACTGCGGCGTCTGAGGGGACGCCAACGTGATGCTTTCCGGATTCCCACATGCTGAAGCCAATCGTCTACGACGCCCCCCGACCCGAGCCGCGCGCGCGCACAGCTGAGGCGCTCACCAACGAGATCCTCGAGCGGCTGACCTATACCGTCGGCAAGGATCCAATCGTGGCCCGCCCGCACGATTGGCTGACCGCCACGATCTACGCCGTCCGCGACCGCATCATCGACCAGTGGATGGAGTCCACGCGCAACACCTGGCGCAAGAGCGACAAGCGCGTCTACTACCTCAGCCTCGAGTTCCTGATCGGCCGCCTGATGCGGGACGCCGTCAGCAATATCGGGCTGATGGAGCAGGTCCGCGCGGCGCTGAAGTCGCTCGGTGTCGACCTCGACACGCTCGCCGACCTCGAGCCCGATGCGGCGCTCGGCAACGGCGGCCTTGGCCGCCTGGCGGCGTGCTTCCTCGAGTCCATGTCGAGCATCGGCATCCCTGCCTACGGCTATGGCATCCGCTATGTGAACGGCATGTTCCGCCAGGAGCTCAGCGAGGGCTGGCAGGTCGAGTTGCCGGAGGTCTGGCTGGCGCACGGCAATCCGTGGGAGTTCGAGCGGCGCGAAAGCGCCTATGCCATCGGTTTCGGGGGCACGGTCCAGCCGGTCGAGGTCAAGGACAAGGGGACCCAGCTCGAGTGGCGGCCGTCCGAGCATCTGCAGGCGGTTGCGTACGACACGCCGATCGTGGGTTGGCGCGGCTCCCGCGTGAACACGCTACGGCTCTGGAGCGCGCAGCCGATCGATCCGATCCTGCTCGACAAGTTCAACTCTGGCGACCACATCGGCGCGCTCGAGGAAAGCTCGCGGGCAGAAGCGATTACGCGGGTTCTTTATCCGGCGGATTCAACACCCGCCGGCCAGGAGCTGCGGCTGCGGCAGGAGTATTTCTTCTCCTCGGCGGCCCTGCAGGACATCCTGAGGCGTCACCTGCAGCAGTACGGCGACCTCGGCTCGCTGCCGGACAAGGTGGCGATCCAGCTCAACGACACGCACCCGGCAATCGCGGTGACCGAGCTGATGCGGCTCCTCCTCGACCGCGAGGGGTTGGACTGGGACGAAGCCTGGAAGCTCACCACCAACACCTTCGCCTACACCAACCACACGCTCCTGCCCGAAGCGCTCGAAACCTGGCCGGTGGCGTTGATCGAGCGGTTGCTGCCCCGGCACATGCAGATCATCTACACGATCAATGCCGAGGTGTTGGGCGAGGCGCGTAGGCTTGGCTTCTCGGACCAGCAGATCGCCAACGTGTCGCTGATCGACGAGACCGGGACCCGGCGCGTGCGCATGGGCCAGCTGGCCTTCGTGGGCAGCCACTCGATCAACGGCGTCTCGGCGCTCCACACCGAGCTGATGAAGCGGACGGTCTTCGCCGACCTGAACAAGCTCTTCCCGGAGCGTATCAACAACAAGACCAACGGGGTGACGCCGCGGCGATGGCTGCTGCAGTGCAATCCCGGGCTGACGCGGCTCATTGGCGAGCGCATCGGCACCGGCTTCCAGGACGACCTCGACCAGCTCACCCAGCTGGACGTTCATGCCGACGACCCGGGCTTCCAGCAGCAGTTCGCTGCCGTCAAACGCGCGAACAAGGTGCGTCTCGCCGAGGTCATCAAGGAGCGCATCGGTGTGGTGGTGTCGCCGGATGCGCTGTTCGACGTGCACATCAAGCGCATTCACGAATACAAGCGGCAGCTGCTCAATATCATCGAGGCGGTGGCGCGGTACGATGCCATCCGCGCGCACCCGGAACGCGAGTGGGTGCCGCGCGTTAAGATTTTCGCTGGCAAGGCGGCTCCGAGTTACTGGAACGCCAAGCTGATCATCAAGTTGATCAACGACGTGGCGAAGGTCATCAACCACGACCCTTCCGTTCGTGGTCTCCTCAAGGTGGTATTCTTGCCGAACTACAACGTGAGCCTCGCGGAGACGATCATCCCCGCGGCGGATCTCTCCGAGCAGATTTCCACTGCAGGGATGGAAGCCTCCGGCACGGGCAACATGAAGCTGGCGATCAATGGGGCGGTGACGATTGGCACCCTCGACGGCGCCAACGTCGAGATGCTCGACCGGCTCGGCCCCGAGAACATGGTCATCTTCGGGCTCACTGCCGAGGAAGTGGCGCAGAAGCGGGCGCGCAGCGAGGTGCCGCGGTCGGCTATCGAGGCATCCCGCGAGCTGCGCGGCGCCCTCGACTCGATCGCCTCCGGCGTGTTCTCGCCGGACGATCCCAATCGCTACCGCGATCTGGTCGGCGGGCTCTACGACCACGACTGGTTCATGGTTGCACGCGATTTCGACGCCTACGCCGCAGCGCAAAAGCAGGTGGATGAGCTCTGGACCGACCAGCGCAAGTGGCAGGCGATGGCGATCCGGAACACCGCGCATATGTCGTGGTTTTCCTCCGACCGCACCATCAGGCAGTACGCCGATGAGATCTGGGGCGTGACCACCACGGGGCAATCGAACTCGTGAGCAGGGAAAGCTGGCAGGCGGAGGGCAGGGACGTCGATGCGATCGTGGCCGGCAGCCATGCCGACCCCTTCGCGGTGCTCGGGCTGCATGAAGTCGATGGCCAGTGGGTGGCCCGTACGTTCATACCCAACGCCGAGACGGTCAGCGCCTATACCCGCGACGGCGAGTTCCTCGGTCACCTGATCCCACGACACTCGGCCGGCTTCTTCGAAGGCCTGGTGAAAATCCCCGGCCATTGCCCGATCCGCTACCACGCCAAGAACGTCGGCGGGGAGTGGGACGTCTTCGACCCATACTGCTTCGGGCCGGTACTGGGGCCGCTCGACGACTACTACATCGGTGAGGGCTCGCACCTGAGGCTGTTCGACAAGCTCGGCGCGCACTTCATGACCTTCGAGGGCGTCGAGGGCACACATTTCGCGGTCTGGGCGCCGAGTGCGCGCCGCGTCAGCGTCGTCGGCCAGTTCAACGACTGGGACGGCCGCCGTCACCCGATGCGGCTGCGCATGGACACGGGCGTGTGGGAGGTCTTCGTTCCCGCGGTCGGTCCGGGCACGACCTACAAGTACGAGATCGTCGGCCAAGACGGGCAACTGCTGCCCCTCAAGGCCGACCCTATGGCGCAGCAGTCGGAGCTCCGGCCGCGCAACGCCTCGGTCGTCGCCGACCCCGCCCCCTTCGAGTGGACCGACCAGCGCTATCTCGACGAGCGCGCGACCAAGGACTGGCGCCGGACGCCGATGTCGATCTACGAGGTCCACCTCGGCTCGTGGCGCAAGCGGCCCGACGGCAGCTTCATGAGCTACGACCAGCTCGCCGAGCAGCTGGTGCCCTATGCCGTCGACATGGGGTTCACCCATCTCGAGCTGCTGCCCATCACCGAACATCCTTACGATCCGAGCTGGGGCTATCAGCCCACCGGCCTCTACGCACCGACTGCGCGGTTCGGCGATCCGGCCGGGTTCAAGCGG
The DNA here is from genome assembly GCA_023427545.1 of Pseudomonadota bacterium. GTDB lineage: Bacteria > Pseudomonadota > Alphaproteobacteria > Rhizobiales > Devosiaceae > JAEZBF01. The sequence goes on along the minus strand of JAEZBF010000405.1, from coordinate 5,135 downwards.
TTCGTCGACGCCGCTCATGCGGCAGGGCTCGGCGTCATCATGGACTGGGTGCCGGCGCATTTCCCAACGGACGAGTTTGGCCTCGCGCGCTTCGACGGCACCGCGCTTTACGAGCATCTCGACCCGCGCCGGGGCTACCATCCGGACTGGAACACCGCGATCTACAATTTCGGGCGGCGCGAGGTGGTCTCGTTCCTCGTCAACAACGCGCTCTACTGGATGGAGCAGTTCCACATTGACGGGCTGCGCGTCGATGCCGTCGCATCGATGCTCTACCTCGACTACTCCCGCCAGCCGGGGCAGTGGGTGCCGAACCAGATGGGCGGCAATGAGAACCTGGAGGCCGTCGAGTTCCTGAGGCGGGTGAACTCGGAAACCTACCGGCTCCATCCCGGCACCTTCACCATCGCCGAGGAGTCGACCGCCTGGGGCGGCGTGTCCGCGCCCGCTTACACCGGCGGCCTGGGCTTCGGCTTCAAGTGGAACATGGGGTTCATGCACGACACCCTGCGCTACCTCGGGCGCGAGAGCGTGCATCGCAAGTACCATCACCACGACATGACGTTCGCAGCGCTCTACGCTTATTCCGAGAACTACGTGCTGCCGCTCAGCCACGACGAAGTCGTCCACGGCAAGGGCTCGATCCTTGCCAAGATGAGCGGCGACGACTGGCAGCAGTTCGCGACGCTGCGTGCGTATTACGGCTTCATGTGGGGCTGGCCCGGCAAGAAGCTGCTGTTCATGGGGCAGGAATTTGCGCAGCGCGATGAGTGGAACGATTCCAAAGGGTTAGACTGGTGGTTGCTTGATGCGAGCATGCATGAAGGCGTTCGTCTACTCGTGGCGGACCTCAATGCGGCGTACCGCGAGCTGCCGGCGCTGCACGCCCGCGACAACGAGCCCGAAGGCTTCGAGTGGCTGATCGGGAACGACCATTCGAACTCGGTGTTTGCATGGGTCCGCAAGGCGCCGGGGGAAGATCCAGCCGTGGTGATATCGAACATGACGCCGGTGCCGCGCGAGCAGTACCGGGTGCCCATGCCGCTCGCGGGCAACTGGAGCGAGCGGATCAATACCGACGCGGGCTACTACGGCGGCAGCAACACCGGAAATCAGGGCAAGGTGGTTGCTCACCCCGACACCGGCGGCGGCTGGCCGGCCTACGCCGACATCTACCTGCCACCGCTTTCGACACTGATTTTGCGCTACGATCCGGATCAGCCGGAACAATAACAACAGGACTGGAGGAGGAGACTATGGCTGACTACCGAAACCCGTCACCTCTTGCTCGTGACGCCATGGCCTATGTGCTGGCCGGGGGTCGCGGGACCCGGCTGATGGAACTGACCGATCGCCGCGCCAAGCCAGCCGTCTATTTCGGCGGCAAGTCCCGCATCATCGATTTTGCGCTCAGCAATGCGCTGAATTCCGGCATCCGCCGCATCTCGGTGGCCACCCAGTACCAGGCGCACAGCCTGATCCGTCACCTGCAGCGCGGCTGGAACTTCCTGCGGACCGAGCGCAACGAGAGCTTCGACGTACTCCCCGCAAGTCAGCGCGTGGCCGAGGACATGTGGTACGCGGGCACCGCCGACGCCGTGTTCCAGAACATGGACATCATCGAGGATTACGGCCCGCGCTACATCGTGCTTCTTGCGGGCGACCACATCTACAAGATGGACTACGAGATCATGCTCCGCCAGCACGTCGACACCGGCGCGGACGTGACGGTGGGGTGTCTCGAGGTGCCGCGGATGGAAGCGACCGGTTTCGGCGTGATGCACGTCGACGGGCGCGACCGCATCGTCGACTTCATCGAAAAGCCCAAGGATCCACCCGGGATCCCCGACAAGCCGGACTATGCGCTCGCCAGCATGGGCATCTACGTCTTCGAGACGCGCTTCCTGATGGATCAGCTGCGCCGGGACGCCCAGACCGAGGGTTCGAGCCGTGATTTCGGCAAGGACGTCATCCCCTACATCGTCAAGAACGGCACCGCCTGGGCACACCGATTCCCGCGCTCCTGCGTCCGCTCCTCCAAGGAGGAGGTTGCCTACTGGCGCGACGTGGGAACGGTGGACGCCTACTGGAAAGCCAACATCGACCTGACGGACATCACTCCGCAGCTCGACCTCTACGATCGCGACTGGCCGATCTGGACCTATGCCGAGATCACGCCGCCAGCCAAGTTCGTGCACGATTACGACGGCCGGCGCGGCGCCGCGGTGAACTCGCTGGTCTCCGGCGACTGCATCATCTCGGGCGGATACCTGCAGAAGACGCTGCTCTCGACCGGGTCGCGGGTGCACTCGTACTCCGAGCTGCACGAGGCGGTGATCCTGCCCTACTGCGACATCGGGAGGGGCGTGCGGCTGCGGCGCGTCGTGGTCGACCGCGGCGTAAACGTGCCCGAGGGCCTCGTAGTGGGCGAGGACCCCGAGTTCGACAGCACGTGGTTCCGCCGGACCGACGACGGGATCGTGCTGATCACGCAGCCGATGATCGACCGCTACCTGGCGAGCCGATGATCGAAGTCCTCTCGGTCGCCTCCGAGGCGTTCCCGCTGATCAAGACGGGCGGCCTCGCCGACGTTACGGGTGCACTGCCGGCGGCATTGGCGCCGCACGGTGTGCACATGCGAACGCTGCTTCCGGGTTATCCGAGCGTAACCGAGCCGCTCACGGAAGTTCATGTGGTTGCACGCATGCCTGATTTCTTCGGGGAGGCGGCCCAACTCCTCACCGGACGTGCCGCAGGGCTCGACCTGATCGTGGTCGATGCCCCGCACCTCTTTGCCCGACCGGGCAATCCGTACCTCGGTCCGGACGGCCGGGACTGGCCGGACAACTGGAAGCGCTTTGCGGCACTTAGCTTTGCTGCCGGTGAGCTGGCGCGGGGCATCCTCGAGGACTACCGGCCTCAGGTCATCCACGCCCACGATTGGCAGGCCGGGTTGGCGCCCGCCTATGTCAAGTACGGACCGCGGGACGACGTGCGCACCGTCATCACCGTCCACAACCTCGCATTCCAGGGGCACTTCGGCTGGGACATCTTCAACCAGCTGCGGCTGCCGCCGCATTCCTTCGGGGAAAGCCTCGAGTACTTCGGTGGCGTCGGCTATCTCAAGGCAGGGCTCGCGACGGCCGACATGCTCACTACGGTGAGCCCGACCTATGCCCAGGAAATCCGCACCACGACCTACGGGATGGGGCTGGACGGGCTGCTGCAGACCCGCGAGGAGCAGCTCGTGGGCATCCTCAACGGCATCGACATGGGCGAGTGGGACCCTTCGACCGACAGCTCACTTGCTCAGACCTACGGGCCGGCAACGATCCACCTGCGGGCGGTCAACCGGAAGGCGCTCGAAGAGCGCTTTGGCCTCGACTCGAGCGAGGGTCCACTGTTCGGGGTGGTGTCGCGCCTGACGTGGCAGAAGGGCATGGACATGCTGGTCGCGGTCTGCGACCGGCTCGTGGCGGGCGGCGGCAAGCTCTGCGTGCTGGGGTCCGGCGATGCCGAGCTCGAGAACGGCTTCCGCGGAGCGGCGATGCGGCATCCGGGAAAGGTCGCGATCATCACCGGTTACAACGAGAAGCTCAGCCATCTCATCCAGGGCGGCGCCGACGTTATGCTCGTACCGTCGCGGTTCGAGCCCTGCGGGCTGACGCAGCTCTACGGCCTGCGCTACGGCTGCGTGCCGCTTGTCAGCCGCGTTGGCGGTCTAGCCGATACCGTCATCGACGCCAATGAAGCGGCGGTGGAGGCGGGGGTCGCGACCGGCATCCAGTTTGCGCCGGCGACGGAGCATGCGCTTGCCGAGGGCATACGGCGTGCTATCCGGCTCTATCGGAACGACCGGACCTGGAAGAAGATGCAGCGGCGCGGCATGAAGTCCGACGTCTCCTGGGAGATGAGCGCGGCGAAGTACGCGGCCCTCTATTCCCGCCTGATCGGAAGCACGAGCGATGACGATCCAGCAGTTTAGCACGACGCCTTTCCCGGACCAGAAGCCTGGCACTTCGGGGCTGCGCAAGCGCACCGCGCACTTCATGCAGCCGCGCTACGTCGAGAACTTCATCCAGTCGATCTTCGATGTGCTCGGCGACGTCACCGGCCAGACGCTGGTGATCGGCGGCGACGGCCGCTACTTCAACGACGTCGCGATCCAGAAGGCGATCCGGATTGCCGCGGCAAAAAGCTTCGCCAAGGTTCTGGTGGGGCAGGGCGGCCTGCTCTCCACGCCGGCCGCGAGCCACATCATCCGCCACTACAAGGCGCTCGGCGGCCTGGTGCTTTCGGCGAGCCATAATCCCGGCGGTCCCGATGGCGACTTCGGCATCAAGTACAACATCGGCAACGGTGGGCCGGCGCCCGAGAAGATCACCGAGGCGGTCTTCGCCCTCACCAAGGAGATCACCGCTTATGCGATGAGCGATGCCGCCGACGTCGATCTCGGCCGCATCGGCACACAGCAGGTCGAGGGCATGGCTGTCGAGGTGATCGACCCCGTGGCGGACTACGCCGACCTGATGCAGACGCTGTTCGATTTCGAATCGATCAGGCAGCTCTTCGCTTCGGGCTTCCGCATGCGGTTCGATGCGATGCACGCCATCACCGGCCCCTATGCCCACAAGATACTTGAGGACATGCTGGGGGCGCCGGCGGGGACGGTGGTCAACGGCACCCCGTCACCCGATTTCGGCGGCGGACATCCCGATCCCAACCTGGTTTACGCCAGGGACCTGTTCGACCTGATGATGGGGCCCGACGCGCCGGACTTCGGCGCGGCGTCCGATGGCGACGGCGACCGCAACCTGATCATCGGCCGCAACCGGTTCGTCACCCCTTCTGACTCGCTGGCATTGCTCGCGGCAAACGCGCCGCTGGCCGCTGGCTATGCCACCGGACTTGCCGGGATTGCCCGCTCGATGCCGACGAGCGCTGCCGCCGATCGGGTGGCGGAAAAGCTCGGCATCGAGATGCACGAGACGCCGACGGGCTGGAAGTTCTTCGGCAACCTGCTCGATGCCGGCCGGGTGACGATCTGCGGCGAAGAGTCGGCAGGCACCGGCTCCAATCATGTACGCGAAAAGGACGGTCTGTGGGCGGTGCTGCTCTGGCTCAACATCCTGGCC
>JAEZBF010000401.1 GCA_023427545.1 Pseudomonadota bacterium | reverse complement strand
CGAGGTCGCGGCGCATCCGGATGTGACCGGGCATTACTCAGCGGCGTCGGCCGAAACGAGCCCGCCGTGGTGCTCGATGAAGGCGATGATCTCGTTGAGCCCATCGCGGCGCAGCATATCGGCGAAGACGTAGGGACGACCCTCGCGCACCCTGATCGTGTCGCGCTCCATCACCTCGAGGCTGGCGTTCACGTACGGCGCGAGGTCGGCCTTGTTGATGACGAGGAGATCGGAGCGGGTAATCGCCGGCCCGCCCTTGCGCGGGATCTTCTCGCCCTCGGCGACGGAGATCACGTAAAGCGTCATGTCTGCAAGATCGGGCGAGAACGTAGCGGCAAGGTTGTCGCCGCCGCTCTCGATCAGCACGATGTCGAGCTCGGGGAACTTGCGGTTGAGCTCGGCAATGGCGGCGAGGTTGAGTGAGGCATCCTCGCGGATCGCGGTGTGCGGGCAGCCGCCGGTCTCGACGCCGACGATGCGATCCTCCGAGATGGCCTGCACGCGCGCGAGAATGAGGGCGTCTTCGCGGGTGTAGATGTCGTTGGTCACGACCGCCATGGAGTAGCGATCGCGCAGCGCCTTGAGCAGCATCTCGCAAAGCGTGGTCTTGCCCGAGCCCACCGGGCCGCCGATGCCGATGCGAAGCGGACCGTTGGGAGAATTCATGTGAGCCTCATGAGCACGAGGATGACAAAACCCAACGCCAGCGCAAGGCAGAGCGGGGAGTAGTTGCGCGCATCGAGGCTGCGGAACGGCTCGACCGGCGTGCGTTCCTTCCACCACGAAGTATAGCCGAGTACGCCACGAGCGGCGAAGACGAGGGCAAGCAGAATGCCGATCGTGGTGAGCCCGGCACCGCCCCCGGTCTCGTCCGCTAAAGCCAGTGCCGCGATGCCGGCGAGCAGGGTCGCGAGGGCAATCACGAGGGCGCGCAGGCGCAGGACTCGAGTAAGGCCCGGCCTGCCGCTGACGGTGCGCGCGAGCAGCGCCTGGTCGCGAATTGGCCAGCTGTTGCCCGTGGCCCAGAGCAGGTGTGCGAATGCCACTGCCAGCAGCAGCACGAACATCAATGCGGAAATCAGCATGCTCACGAGCGAAAGAGCCTCGGCTCGGCGGTTTCGTGCCGCATCTGAGCAATGTCCGCGCCATAAGCAATGGTGCCAAGGTCATCGAGGGCAGCGGTTTCCGCCGCGGCGGCGGTCCGCGCCACGATCGGCTCGAGCGCGGCAATCACCTGCAGGCCGGCGGTTTGACCAAGCGGCAGGAGCCTGACGGCGACCGACACCTGGCTCTGGATCGAAACCGTGAGGAAGCCCACTAGCACGCTCGCTAGGGGGATATCGTGGGCGCCGGCTATGGCGCCGACGGCGATCGGATAAGGGCACGGCCGGGGCAGCACGGCAAATACGTCGGAGGGCCATGCTCGAGCCGCCGCGACGAAGGCCTCGCCGATCCCGAGCGTTTCCTCGTGGCGCTCGGCGGCTGGGGCCAGCGCCAGCGCAAGGTCGGCAAGATCCTGCAGCGCCGCCCGATCATCGTGCGAGCGGTAGGCCTGGGAGAGCAGGATTGCGTCAGTGCGCAACCCGCCGTGGCTGAGCAGCGCTTCGAGCCAGTGGCGGAGCGCCATGCTATCGGACGCTCGGCCATCGGATATCGCGAACTCCAGTCCGCCAGACCAGGCGAAGGCGCCGGTAGGAAAGGCCGGAGACAGCCAGGTGAGCAGCTTCTGCAGCGCTGCCGGATCGGCCACCGTTAGCGTCCCGGCCGCGGCAGCGTCACGTAAGTCAGCCGGCCGTAGCGATTGACGGCAGCTCCCGGCACGCCGCCGGCCGCGGCGATCCGGGCATAGGCCATGAGGTCGGCGCGGGGCAGGGCGTTGATCTGGGCAATCATGTTCGGAGAGGTCGCAACAGGCAGGTGACCCTCCTGCCGATAGTGGGGAACGTTGCTGACGTCGACGTAGACGAGGTCGAGACCAGACAGGGCCGACGGATCGGGAAGGCTGCCTAGGCGCGGCTTTTGTGCCGTCAGGTAGGTCGACAGTACGCGCAGCGCCGGGTCGCGCGGGGCGCTGTAGATGACGAAGGGCTGGGGGAGCCCGCCCATTCGCTCGGCATCGACGCGGAAGACGTCGATGTCCATGTCTGGAGAGAGCAGAACCACGCCGGACAGCTTGGAGAAGAATCCAGTCGAGCCGACCAGCTTCATCTGGCGAAGGGTTTCCACCACCAGGGCGGCACCCATCGAATAGCCGACGAGGGTGATGCGCTTGACGCCCGATGCGGCGAGTTCGTTGAGGAGCTGCTCCAGCCCGTCACGCGCGAAGGCTACGCTGTCGACATCGTGGAGGTAGTCGGTCATCCGGTCGTTCGACGGCCAGGAAAAGAGCACCATGCTGGCCGGCGACTTGATGTCATTGCCGATCTGCGCGAGCTGGTAGATGCCGTCGACGAAGCTCGTGTTGAAGCCGTGCACGAAGACGAAGGCTTCGGTGGGTGCGCCATAATGTGAGGCGGCATAGGAGTTTACGGCGTCTCCGAAGCCGCGGGGACTGGTGTATGATTCCCCTTCGCTCAGGACGAAATCCTGGTTGAAGACCGGTCGAACCGAGCTTTGCTGAGGCGTGCGTCCAATTTCGTGGGTCGGGGGGATGCCTACGTCGAAGGCCGCATAGGCCAGCTTGTCTGAGCGCTCCGCCCTGACCGAGCTCAATGACGCGGGCGTACGCGCCGTCGCAACGAAAACACGCTCGGTTGATGCGTACGCTACCGGCGCCTTGGCGGCCACCAGCCCGGAAAGCGAACTGCACCCTGCGAGCGTGGCAACGAGGAACGCAGCCGCGACGAGACCTAGACTACGGAGCATACGGACTGTCTTGCCTGGGAATTGGACCGGTTAAATCATGGGGTGCGGCGGCTGGATACCGCCATTGTGCAACACCAGGATGATGAATTGGTAAGTGTCTACTGGTTGAGAAGGGCGTGAGTGTGGGCGTGGTAGGCGCCACGCATGGGAGAAAACGGCTCCGAGACTTCATGGACGTCCGCCCCAAGACCGACCAGCATCTGCCGGATAACGTGATCCCTGGCGATCAGGATGCGCGGAATGGGGAGATTCCATTCGATTTGCGCGGGCAAGTGCCGGTTACCCAGGTGCCACGCGATCTCAGCAAGATGGCCGGAGTCGCGACCCCGGATCTCGTATAGGGCTTCTTCGCAAGCCATGACCGCGACATGTCGGCCGTCTTCGAGGACGAGAAGGTCGCCGGATTCAAAACTCACTGTCTCCGGCAGGTCGACCAGAACCTCGTCACCGTGGATCAGCTTGAGCAACCGGCGGCGCAGCCGCCGCTCGTCGTGACGCAGCACCACGAGGTCAAAGGGCACTGGGCCGGGGCTGCCGGCCCGCAGGAACGAGGTTGCCCGCGCCATGGCTCTCAGGGCGTACCGTTCTGCTCGGTACAGGTCGCCGGTTCCTCTCCGGTCCGGCGCTGATCGGCGAAGGTTGCTTCCGAGCCGTGGGACCACCACTCGAACGGCCCGGCAACATAGCGTGCGCCGTCGGCCGAAAGGACCCCGGCAAACACCAGGCGCGCGCCACCCACCGGCACGATCGCGAGGAAGTTCGGCGCTGCATTGATGTATTCGACCGGGAACGGGTTCTCGGCGCCCTCGCAGGCATAGGTCACGACTTTCTGCTCGGCGTCGCCTTGCAGGGGCACGACAAGCTGCACGGCAGTGTCGGTGCTGGGTACGGCCATCCCAAGCAGTGCGGCCGCTGTGAGGAGTTGTTCCATTCGATAGCCTCAGTAGCAGAGAACGACGTCGGCTTCGGCAGCAAGCTCGACGAGCTTGGCCGGCATCGCCGGGTGGGCGCGATCGATCGCGAGGACTTCCGGGGTCAGCCCGCGGGCCTTGGCCGACATGCCCGAGTAGAACACCTCGGTCTCCGCGGAGTGCCGGATGGCGGCGAGGTGTGCAGAGAGGGCGCCGGTGCCGAGGCCGTTGAGGGTTTCGACCGTTTCATTGCGCAGCAGGTTCACGGCGTTCCCGGCGAGGAACATCGAGAGCTTGTGACCTTCCTCCAGCGCCGTCTTGGCGACCAGGAAGCCAAGCGCAGCCTTCGTCGGATCCTCGGGACCCGTGGTGATGTGGACGAGAAATTTGGCCATCGGAAACTCCTCTTTGCAGACCCGGAGGTTAGCCCAGGCGCGCGGATGCCGGTAGAGCCGGGTCAGAAGAGGAAGTAGCGCTGCGCCATCGGCAGCACGGTTGCGGGCTCGCAGGTGAGCAGTTCTCCGTCGGCACGCACCTCGTAGGTCTCGGGGTCCACTTCGATGTGCGGAGTGGCACTGTTGAGCTGCATGGCGGCTTTTCCGATGCCGGAACGGGTGTTCTCTACGGGCAGCATCTGCTTGTCGACGCCGAGTTTTTCCCGCACGCGGTCATCGAGCGCCGCCTGTGAGACGAAGGTCACGGAAGAGCTGGTGCGGAGCTTGCCGTATGACGCGAACATTGGCCGGTAGTGCATTGGCTGCGGCGTCGGAATGGACGCGTTGGGGTCGCCCATCGGCGCCGCTGCGATGGAGCCCCCGAGCAGCACCATTTCCGGCTTGATGCCGAAGAATGCGGGATTCCAAAGCACCAGGTCTGCCCGCTTGCCGACTTCGACCGAGCCGATATGTCGGCTCAGGCCATGAGCGATGGCCGGGTTGATCGTGTACTTCGCGATGTAGCGGCGAACGCGTAAATTGTCGTTGTCGCCAGTCTCTTCCGGCAAGCGGCCGCGCTGGCGCTTCATCTTATCTGCGGTCTGCCAGCAGCGGATGAGCACCTCGCCGACGCGGCCCATCGCCTGGCTGTCGGAGGAGATGACGGAGAAGGCGCCGAGATCGTGCAGGATGTCCTCGGCGGCGATTGTTTCCTTGCGGATGCGGCTTTCGGCGAAGGCCACGTCCTCGGGGATCGACGGCGACAGGTGATGGCAGACCATCAGCATGTCGAGGTGTTCCGCAATGGTGTTGACCGTGTAGGGGCGCGTCGGGTTGGTCGAGGACGGAATGACGTTGGGCAGGCCCGCGACCTTGATGATATCGGGAGCGTGCCCGCCGCCCGCACCTTCGGTGTGGAAAGCGTGGATGGTGCGGCCCTTGATGGCAGCGATGGTGTCCTCGACGAACCCGCTCTCGTTGAGCGTGTCGGTGTGGATCATCACCTGGACGTCGTAATCGTCGGCGACCGCCAGGCAGTTGTCGATGGCCGCGGGCGTGGTGCCCCAGTCCTCGTGGAGCTTCAGCGCCGCGGCGCCGGCCAGGATCATCTCGTCGAGCGGCGCGGGGCGGCTCGCGTTGCCCTTGCCCGCGAGCGCGAGATTCATCGGGAAAGCATCGAAGCTCTCGATCATGCGGCCGATGTGCCAGGCGCCGGTGCAGGTGGTCGCCAAAGTTCCGTGCGCGGGACCGGTGCCGCCGCCGAGCATGGTGGTCACACCGCTCATCAGCGCTTCCTCGATCTGCTGGGGGCAGATGAAGTGAATATGCGCATCGAAGCCGCCGGCCGTGAGGATCTTGCCTTCGCCGGCGATCGCTTCGGTCGAAGGGCCGATGACGATGGTGACCCCCGGCTGCGTGTCGGGATTGCCCGCCTTGCCGATGGCGTGGATGCGACCATCCCTGAGGCCGACGTCGGCCTTGTAGATGCCGGTGTGGTCGACGATCAGGGCGTTGGTGATGACCGTGTCGACGGCGCCTTCGGCCCGTGTGGCCTGGGACTGCCCCATGCCGTCGCGGATCCCCTTGCCGCCGCCGAACTTGACCTCCTCGCCGTAGATGGTGAGGTCCTTCTCCACCTCGATGAAGAGTTCGGTATCGGCCAGTCGCACCCCGTCCCCGGTGGTCGGGCCATACATGTCGGCGTAGGTGGCGCGTGAGATCGTAGAGGGCATGGCGCAGCTCCGAAGCGAGCGGGTTCTACTTACGTTGTCTGTTCAAATACAGTTGAATAAAATCCAGCTCATGAATTGTGGCGATCACGCCAAGTTTTCGGCACGAAATCACCTCGCTCCCCGCGCAACCCGGTGGGCCGGCTTACGTTGTAGGGATGTCCTCTTTCGAGGGGCTTCACCACGACAGGAGAAGATCATGAATCTCAAGACAATCGCTGTTGCCGCACTGCTCGGCGTTGCCGTTCCGACCGGCGTTTGGGCCCAGGCTACACCCGCCCCGTCGCCGGATCCGCAGGCGGGCGCCACCCAGCTGGACAACGACGCGAGCGTCAACGCCGGCGAGGACTTCAACGTGTTCCTGAAGGGCTTCAGCGGCGCGGACTTCACGTCTGCGACCAGCCAGCTGGATACGGCGGCCACGTTCCGGGTAGTGAAGCTGTCGACGATGGCGAATGCCGACGCGACCAAGATGCAGCCCATCCTTGACCAGCGTGCCAACGACCTGACCAACCTGCAGAGCACGATCGCGACCAACGAGAAGGCCAAGGCAGCGCTCGACGCCGCCGGCGCGACCCCTGACCAGGTGGTCTGGTTCGAGACCGCGCAGGGTGGCGAAGTGACCCTGTACGTGTCGGACTTCCCGGCGTAATTTAGCCAAGTCGCTGAAACGACAGCATCTTTGCGGGCCGGAGAGCTTCTCTCCGGCCCATATTTTCGTGGGCATCGTCATAGCCGGCCCATGATCTTCTGCTGGAAGCCGACCACCTGCCGGTTGCCGGAAAGCGGCACGAGATGAACCTGCCGGGTCTGACCCGGCTCGAATCGCACAGCGGTTCCGGCAGCGATATCGAGGCGCATACCGCGCGCTTGTTCGCGATCGAAGCGCAGGGCGGCGTTGGTCTCGTAGAAGTGGTAGTGGGAGCCGACCTGGATCGGCCGATCGCCGGTGTTGGCGACCTCGATGGTGACGCGCGGCCGGTCGCCGTTGAGCGTGATCTCGCCGGGTTGGGGGATGACTTCACCGGGGATCATGGGCTCACCTGATGGGCTGGTGAACGGGCACCAGCTTGGTGCCGTCGGGGAAGGTGGCTTCGACCTGCACGTCGTGGATCATCTCGGGGATGCCCTCCATCACCTGATCGCGGGTGATCACGTGCGCGCCCGCTTCCATCAGATCGGCGACCGAGCGGCCGTCCCGCGCCCCTTCGACGACGAAATCGGTGATCAGCGCGATGGCCTCGGGGTGGTTGAGCTTGACGCCGCGTTCGAGCCGCTTGCGCGCGACGATCGCCGCCATTGCGACCAGCAGCTTGTCCTTTTCGCGAGGTGTGAGGTTCATCGGGGTCCTAGAGATGCCAGAGGCGGGGCAGGG
>JAEZBF010000293.1 GCA_023427545.1 Pseudomonadota bacterium | reverse complement strand
GGATTGCCCCCCGATCCCAGCGATTTGATCATCTAGCGGGAGTCCGAGACCCTGCGCAACGGCTACTGGCGTCAGGCCTATAAGAGGCAGCCGATTCCAGCGAATACTCTTGCGTCGCATGCCCTTTTTCTTGACCGCCGCACCCCTTATTGGCGTCGCCGGAATCCAGGTGTTCGCGTCCGCATCACATCAGTCCGGCGGCGCAACCGCGAGGGCACCCAAACCGTTTCTACGAGACGGCGGATTTTTGCTCCGGAGGGGAACCCCGCGCGAGCAACTTACGTTTTCTTGACAGTCGGGTCGTGAGCGGGAGGCACGGGGCGATGTCGCAGTTCAAATTGCCGATCACCACGGAGCGTCTTGAGCTCCGGAACTTCACGGCAGCCGACCTTGACGCCCTCGCCGCGTACTACACCAGCCCCGACGTCCAGCGTTACCTCGACCTCCGCGCACGCGACCGCAGCGAGTGCCGCCAGGCCCTCGACTCGTTCTGCCGCCAGGTCGCGCTCAACCGCCCCGGCGACAGCCTGACGTTCGCAATCGAGCGCAGCGAGGACAATGTCCTGATCGGCCACGTCGCCCTCCATTGGTACGACGCCACCGCCTCGCAGGCCGAGCTGCGCTTCGTCATGAACCCCAAGTACCGCCGGAAGGGCTATGCCACCGAAGCCGTCCGCGCTGCCCTCGACCTGGGCTTCGAGCGTTTCCGCTTCCACCGCGTCTTCGCGCGCTGCGATGCCCGCAACCAGGCCTCCGCCCGGATGCTCAAGAAGCTCGGCATGCGGCTCGAGGCGCACTACCGCGAGCACGCCCTGTTTCAGGGCGAGTGGGACGAGGAACTGCACTTCGCCGTCCTCAATCGCGAGTGGCGCCGCAGCGGCAAGGTCCGCGAGCTCACTCACCTCGTCGCCTGATCGGCGCTTGATCTGACGGTCCCTTTCCCTCTACTCAGCGGGAAAAGGAACCGCCCGTGGCCGGCACCGACCAATCCCTGCCCATCGCCTTCGGCCCGAGCCCGGCGATCATCCTCTGCGAGCCCCAGCTTGGGGAGAACATCGGCACCGCCGCCCGCGCCATGGCCAACTTCGGCCTGTGGGACCTGCGGCTGGTCAACCCGCGCGACGGCTGGCCGAATATCCACGCCGTGCGCGCCGCCTCCCGTGCCGACCACGTGCTCGACAAGGTCCGCGTGTTCCCGACCCTCGAGGAAGCCATCGCCGGCCTCGAGCTGGTCTACGCCACCACCGCCCGCAGCCGCGACATGCAGAAGGAGGTCTTCGGCCCCGAGGTGGCGACCGCCAACCTCACCAGGCACATCGCCGCCTCCGGCCACGCCGGCATTCTCTTCGGCCGCGAGCGGTTCGGCTTGCTCAACGAGGAGATCGCGCTCGCCGACGCAATCGTGACCTTCCCCGTCGAGCCCGCCTTCGCCTCGCTCAACATCGCCCAGGCCGTGCTGCTGATGTCCTACGAGTGGCGGCGGCAGACCGAGGGCGGCACTCTGCCCTTCACCGAGCCCCCTGAGTCGCTGCCCGCCACCAAGGCCGAGCTCATCGGCATGTTCGAGCACCTCGAGGGCTTGCTCGACCAGACGGGCTTCTTCACCTCCGCCGACAAGCGCGTCAGCATGGTCCACAACCTGCGCACCATGCTCAGCCGCGCCAGCTTCACCGCACAGGAGGTCCGCACCTTCCGCGGCGTCATCTCCTCCATCGACCGCAAGCACGAGCGGCCCAATCCCAACCGCCGCCCGCGCGAGGACGCACCTCCCACCAGCTAGTTTGACGCCGGCTCGTCCGCGTTGCAAAGGCACCCCCAGCCATGAGCCCCATTCCTGAAACCAGCGGCCGCGACCCGGAGCGGCTGGCGTTCACCTATCCCGGTTTCCGCTTCTACTGGCTCACCACGCTGTCGGTGAGCTTCGCCGTCCAGATCATGTCCGTCTCCATCGCGTGGCAGATCTATGACGTGACCGGCAGCGCGCTGCTGCTCGGGCTCGTCGGCCTCTCGCTCTTCCTGCCCGCGCTCGTCTTGATCCTGGTGACTGGGCTGACCGCCGACCGGTTCAGCCGGCGCGGCATCATGACGGTATGCCTCCTGGTCGAGCTGCTCTGCGCCCTCGGCTTCCTGGCGTTCGTCAGTGCGCAGGCGCACGAGGTCTGGCCGATCTTCGCAATTCTCGTCGTTCTCGGCACCGCGCGGGCATTCTGGGGGCCGGCGTCGCAGTCGCTCGCGCCCAACCTGGTGCCACCAAAGGCGCTGGCGAATGCAATCACCCTCAACATGTCGGCATGGCAGTTCGCCGGCATCATGGGCCCGGCGGCCGGTGGACTGCTCTATGGCATTTCGCCGACCGTTGCGTTCAGCACCGCGGGTGTGCTGCTGGTCGCTGCCCTCGTCTGCGTGACGCTGATCCCCAAGCCGGCGCAGCGGGCCGCCGCACAAGCCACAAGCCTCCAGACCATCACCGCTGGGTTCCGGTACATATTCCAGAACAAGGTGGTGCTCGGCGCTATTTCGCTCGACATGTTCGCGGTGCTGATGGGCGGCGCGGTGGCGCTGCTGCCGGTCTACGTCAAGGACATCCTCCACGCCGGCCCGGAGGAGCTCGGCTACCTGCGCGCCGCGCCGGGGATCGGCGCCCTGGTCGTTGCCGCCGTGCTCACCCGGTTTCCGGTGCGCGACCATGCCGGGCGCATCCTGTTCCTCTTTGTCGGCCTGTTCGGCGCCTTCACGGTGGTCTTCGGATTTTCGACCAACATCTGGCTGTCGGTCGTCGCGCTGGCGATGGTGGGTGGCTCCGACATGGTAAGCGTCACCATCCGCGAAACCATCATGCAGCTGTGGACGCCCGAGGAGGTCCGCGGCCGTGTCAACGCGGTCAATTCGGTCTTCATCGGCGCGTCCAATGAGTTGGGCGAGTTCCGCGCCGGCACGGTCGCCTATCTCATCGGCCCCGTCCCGGCAGTGGTGATCGGCGGCTTCGGCGCGATGGCGATCGCCTTGATATGGAGCCGCTTGTTCCCCGGACTTCGCAACCAGCGCACGCTGGACCGCCGCATGGTCGAAGGCTAGTTTCCTCCCATGGAGCCGACCCATTTCCTCTACATGATCATACCGCCGCGCCCGACCTTCGTGTTCGATCTCGATGATCGCGAGCGCGAGATCATGGCGCGGCACGCCCAGCACCTGCAGGCGGCGCGCGACCGCGGCTTCCTGCTGATGGCCGGACCGGCGCTCGATGGAGCGTGGGGTATCGGCGTGCTGCAGACCAAGGACCAGGCGGAGGCCGAGCGCTTCCGCGACAGCGATCCGGTGGTCACCTCCGGGCTGATGCAGGCAAAGCTCCACCCTTGGCGCGCCAGCATAACGCGGCTGCCGGAAACGCCCCTGTGAAGCCCGGCGCGCTTGACATTCCGGCGCCCGGCCCGTATCTCCGCCGCACCTAATAGACCCCGTTCGGGGCTTTAGGCGCACCCGGGATCATCGCAAGAGCAGTGATCTGTCGGTTCTCCCGCGAGGGAGGGCAGAGGAGGGCGCGGTCCATTCTTACGGCAACACAAGGACACGCGATGTCGAAGCGCCAGGAATCAAAGCACAAAATCGATCGCCGTCTCGGCGAGAACATCTGGGGGCGGCCCAAGAGCCCGCTCAACGCCCGCGCCTATGGCCCCGGCCAGCACGGTCAGCGCCGCAAGGGCAAGACCTCCGACTACGGCCTGCAGCTGCGCGCCAAGCAGAAGCTCAAGGGCTACTACGGCTCGATGACCGAAAAGGCGTTCAAGAAGCTCTACGTCGAGGCCGCCCGCGTTCGTGGCGACACCGGCGAGAAGCTGATCGGCCTGCTCGAGAGCCGTCTCGCCTCGATCGTCTACCGCGCCAAGTTCGTCGCGACCCCGTTCGCCGCGCGCCAGTTCGTCAGCCACGGCCACATCCTGGTCAACGGCAAGCGCGTCACGATCCCCTCCTACCAGGTCAAGGTGGGCGACAGGATCGAGGTCAAGGAGAAGTCCAGGCAGCTCGGCGTCCTCCTCGAGGCCGTCCAGCTCGCCGAGCGCGACGTCCCCGACTACGTCGAGGTCGACCACAACAAGATGACGGCCACCTACGTCCGCGTCCCGGCGCTCTCCGACGTGCCCTACCCGGTGCAGATGGAGCCCAACCTGGTCGTCGAGTTCTACTCGCGCTAATCCGCGACACCATCCCGAATTTGGAAGGGCCGCTCCCCAGGGGCGGCCCTTTTTTTACCCCTTCGCAGTCGGGATTTCCTCTCCCGCGCAGTGCTCGAATGGCGTCGGCGGCACGCACCGGACTCTCAGTCAGCGCCTTCTCCCCTTGAGGGAGAAGGTGCCCGCAGGGCGGATGAGGGGTCGTGCAGTCACCCCACCCACCAGGTCCCGCGAACGCGGGAATCTCCGTTCCCATCCCCACGACCCGACAACAGAGATTCCCGCCGACGCGGGAATGACCCGGTGGGTAGGGCGGCACCAGCGCGAACTTATCCACCCTCTCGCCCATGGCCGTATAACCCTTCCCACCTCTCCGGTGCGCGGTGGCAACGGACCATCGCGGAGGGGGTTCGGGCAGGGGCGGGCCGCCGTTCCTGAGCAGCCATCCGGGTTCGCAACCGTGATGGGGTAGTCTGCTAAAAACCGATCGCGCCAGGGCGGGACGGAGTAGTCCCACGCCTACCTTGCCGGAA
>JAEZBF010000242.1 GCA_023427545.1 Pseudomonadota bacterium | reverse complement strand
ACCCACGCCAGCGCGATCTCCGCCGGCTGCGCGCCGGTCCGCCCGGCCACCGCGTCGAGCGCCGCGAGGATGCGGAAACCCTTCTCGTTGAGGTACTTCGATACCACGCCCTTGCCGCGGCCTGCGCTCTTGCTGGCGTCGGCCTCAGAGCGGTACTTGCCCGACAGGAACCCCTGCGCCAGCCCGGCATAGTGGATGCCCGAGATCTCCTCGCGCACACAGATGTCCTGCACCGGCCCTTCGAACTTGGCCCGGGAGTAGAGGTTGAACTCGTTCTGGATCGTTTCATAGCGCGCCAGCCCCTCGCGCTTCGATATCTCGAGCGCTTCGGTCAGCAGCTTTTCGTCGTGGTTGGAGGTGCCGATGTAGCGCACCTTGCCCGCCTTGATCAGCCGGTCATGCGCGCGCAGCGTCTCCTCCTGCGGCGTCCGTTCGTCCGGCCAGTGGCTCTGGTAGAGGTCGATGTAGTCGGTCTGCAGCCGCCTGAGCGAGGCCTCCACCTCCTGCTCGATCCACTTGCCCGAGAGGTCCTTGTGGCCCTGGCCCATGTCGGAGCCGACCTTGGTGAAGACCAGCACCTTGTCGCGGTTGCCCCGCGCCTTCATCCACCGCCCGATGATCTTCTCGCTGTCGCTGTCGTTCCCCGGCACCCAGCGCGAATAGGAGTCGGCGGTGTCGATGGCGTTGAACCCCTCGCCGAGGAAGGCATCCATGATCGCAAAGGAGGTCGGCTCGTCCGCCGTCCAGCCGAAAACGTTGGTACCCAGAACCAGCGGTTCGATCATCAGTTCGGAGCGTCCGAGGCGGCGCTTGGTCATTTGGTCTCCAGTAATCGAGTGACTTGAAGTTCAGCGGGCCGGCTGGATCAGGTCCCAGCGGTTGCCGTAGATGTCGGCGAACACCGCAACCGTGCCGTAGGCCTCGGTCCGCGGCGCCTCGAGGAACTTGACGCCCCGGGAGGCGAGGTCCTCGTGGTCGCGCGCGAAACTGTCGGTCTCGAGGAAGAAAGCGACGCGGCCCCCGGTTTGGTTCCCCACATGCGCCGCCTGCTCGGGCCCATCGGCCTTGGCCAGCAGCAGCGCCGCGCCGCGCTTGTTATGCGGCGCGACCACCACCCAGCGCTTGCCGCCGCCCAGGTCGTCGTCCGCAACGAGCGAGAAGCCCAGGACATCGCAGTAATAGGAAAGCGCTTCCTCGTAGTCCGAAACAACGAGCGCCACGGTGGCAATGTTCTGGCTCATGACGGAGCATCCGCCACCCCTATGCCCTTGGCGTCAAGGACATTCGTCGGGCCCCTTGGTTCCGTGGACAGCCATTCCTTGACCAAATGGTCAAGCTGCCCATTGCGCGCGCCCGGAAAAACCGCTTTTGTGTCGCCCAAGCCCCGGCCTCTCAGAGCCGGAGGCGCATAATTTGTCAGGGAGACCTTCATGCGACTGATGAGAACTCTGTTGGCCGCAACCGCACTCTGTGCGGTCATGGCCGGCGGCGCCTATGCCAAGACGTTGGTCTATTGCTCGGAAGCTTCGCCCGCGCACTTCGACCCCGGCCCGGTGACCGGCGGCAACGATTTCGACGCCTCCTCGCACACCATGTACAACCGCCTCGTCGAGTTCAAGGACGGCACGACCGACGTCGAGCCCGCCCTCGCCGAGAGCTGGGAAGTCTCCCCCGATGGCCTGGAGATCACCTTCAAGCTCCGCCCGGGCGTCAAGTTCCACACCCAGCCCTACTTCACGCCGACCCGCGACCTGAACGCCGACGACGTGATCTTCACGTTCATGCGGCAGATGGACGAGAAGAATCCCTGGTTCGCCTACCTGCCGAACCTGACCTGGGACTACTTCCAGGGCATGGACATGCCCCGCTACATCAAGTCGATCGACAAGGTTGACGATCTCACGGTGAAGTTCGTCCTCAACGAACCCAACGCGCCGATGATCGCGAACCTGGCGATGGATTTCGCCTCGATCGTCTCCAAGGAATATGCCGACAAGCTCCAGGCCGACAACAACATGGCGGCCTTCTCGACCCAGCCGATCGGCACCGGCCCGTTCCAGTTCGTCGACTACCAGCAGGATGCGGTCATCCGCTACGCCGCCTTCCCCGACTACTGGGACGGCAAGCGCAAGATCGACGACCTGATCTTCGCGATCACCACCGATGCCTCCGTGCGCGCCCAGAAGCTCAAGGCGGGCGAGTGCGATATCATGCCGTACCCGGCGCCGGCCGACATCGCCGGGCTGCAGGCCGATCCGAACCTCAACGTGATGGAGCAGGAAGGCCTCAACATCGGCTACATGGCCTACAACGTCACCGAGGCCCCGTTCGATAACGTCAAGGTGCGCAAGGCGCTCACCATGGCCATCAACAAGAAGGCCATCATCGACGCCGTCTACCAGGGTGCCGGCCAGGTCGCCAAGAACCTGATCCCGCCCACCATGTGGTCGTACAACAACGACATTCCGGATGACACCTACGATCCTGAAGGCGCCAAGAAGCTGCTCCAGGAAGCCGGCGTGACCACCCTCACGACCGACCTGTGGGCGATGCCGGTGTCGCGTCCCTACAACCCCAATGCCCAGCGCGTTGCGGAAATGATCCAGGCCGACTGGGCCGCGATCGGGGTGACGGCGAACATCGTCAGCTACGAATGGACCGAGTACCGCGAGCGCGGCAAGCAGAAGGACCGCAAGGGCCCGTTCCAGATCGGCTGGACCGGTGACAACGGCGATCCGGACAACTTCTTCGCCACGCTGTTCTCGTGCTCTGCCATCGGCGTCTCGAACTACTCCTCGTGGTGCAACCAGGAGTTCGAGGACCTGATCCAGAAGGCCAAGACCACCTCCGACCAGGCCGAGCGCACCAAGCTCTACGAGCAGGCTCAGGTGATCTTCAAGCAGGAAGAGCCGGCGATGACCATCGCCCACTCCAAGGTCTTCATGCCGATGAACAAGAAGGTCCAGGGCTATGTCATGAGCCCGCTGGGCAACCACCGCTTCGTCAACGTCGACGTCACGGAATAGCCCAACGGGCGGCGCCGGTTCATCCGGCCCCGCCTGCTACATGAAGGCCCCATGCTTTCCTTGCTGCTCAAGAGACTGGCGCTTATCGTCCCGACCTTCATCGGCATCTCGATCTGCGCCTTCGCCTTCGTCCGTCTCCTGCCCGGCGATCCCATCCTCGCGATGGCCGGCGAGCACGGCGTCACCCCCGAGCGCTACGAGAT
>JAEZBF010000187.1 GCA_023427545.1 Pseudomonadota bacterium | reverse complement strand
CATCATCTGTCCGGCGGCCTCGGGCGCCGAAGCAGCCTGGGCGGGTGACGACGTGAACCTCATTGCGCCAGAATCCCTGCTGGCGCTGGTCAATCACCTTGGCGGTTATCAGCTGGCGCCGCGTCCGTTGCCGCGGCGGCACGAGAATGCCGTGGGGCTGCCGGATCTGAGCGAGGTGCGCGGGCAAGAGGTGGCGCGCCGCGCGCTCGAACTGGCGGCGGCCGGGGGCCATAATCTGCTGATGATCGGCCCGCCCGGGGCCGGCAAGTCCATGCTGGCGCCGCGCCTGCCCTCAATCCTGCCGCCGCTCAGTCCGCGCGAACTGCTCGACGTGTCGATGATCCAGTCGATCGCCGGCGAGCTCGAGGGCGGCGCCCTCAGCGACCGGCGGCCATTCCGAGCGCCGCACCATTCGGCTTCGATGGCCGCGCTGGTGGGAGGCGGGCTCAGGGTGCGGCCGGGCGAGGTGTCGATGGCCCATAATGGCGTGCTCTTTCTCGATGAGCTGCCGGAGTTCTCGCCGGCCGTGCTCGACAGCCTGCGTCAGCCGCTTGAGAGCGGCGAGACGGTGATTGCCCGGGCCAATGCGCGCGTCACCTTCCCGGCGCGCTTCCAGCTGATCGCGGCAATGAACCCCTGCAAGTGCGGGCTGGCTGGCACGCCCGGCCATACCTGCCGGCGCGGCGACGCCTGCGCTGCCGACTACCAGGGCCGCGTTTCCGGTCCCTTCCTCGATCGCATCGACATCCGGATCGACGTGCCCGCAGTCTCGGCCGCCGACATGATCGCGCCGACGACCGCCGAGCCCTCGAGCGCCGTCGCGGCGCGGGTGGACAAGGCGCGTGAACGGCAGCGGGAGCGCTTCCTCAAGCTCGGCGCGCCTGGCGTTCACACCAACGCCGCGGCCGGCGCGACGCTCATCGAGCAGGTGGTCGACCCCGACCGCGAGAGCCAGTCGCTCCTGCTGCAGGCGGCAGAGCGCTTCAAGCTCTCGGCCCGCGCCTACCACCGCGTGCTGAAGGTTGCGCGTACGCTCGCCGACCTGGCGGGCGTCGAGAAGGTTTCCCGTCCGCACATCGCCGAGGCGCTGAGCTACCGGCTGAACCTGGGAGGTGTGTGAGCTAGGGGGCTATTCCGCTTCAGGGTCGTCGTCGCCGTGGAGGTCGCGCTGGACCCGCTCGGAGCGCAGCACCGCATCGATCCGGCCGAACTCGTCGAAGGTGGTGTCCACCATGAAGCGGATTTCGGGCGCGAACTTGAGGTCGAGCTCGGGCGCCACGCGGCCGCGGATGAACCGCCTGTGACGGTTGAGCGCCTCGACCACCTCGGCCGCGCGCTCGCCGCCGAGCGGCATCACGTAGGCCGTGGCGATCTTGAGGTCGGGGCTCATCCGCACCTCGGGCACGGTGATCACCGCGGTGCCCAGCGCCTCGTCCTCGATTTCGCCGCGGGCAAAGAGTCCCGCCAGCGCGTGGCGGACCAGTTCGCCCACCCGCAGCATGCGCTGGGAAGGCCCGGTGGGACGGGAGCTCTCGCGCTTCATTGCGGTGCTTCCTGCGGCTGGCCGGCCTGTTCGGCCAGCTCGTCGACCGGACGGAAGCGGGTCGCCTGCAGCAGCTCGGCGGCGAGGGTGTTCAGTTCCTGCTCCGGCACCGGCCAGTCCGACTTCTGCGCAACGTCGAAAGCCGAGGTGCACCACTCGTTGAAGGCCTTCATCGCACCCTTCTCGCTCTGCAGCACGAACGCCAGGACGATGCCGCCGGCGCAGTTGCGGGGCCCTTTCCGGGTCGGCAGATAGCGGCCGCACATCAGCAGCAGCGCCTCGCCCTCAGGCTTGTCCGCAGCCGTGATCGGCGCCACCATCATCTGGCTGGGCGCACAGCTCCGGCGCATCGGTGTGACGATGCTGGCGAGGTGTTGGCTGGCAGTATAACCGGGGCGGTTGACAGCCAGCACGCCCATCATCCGCGTCCAGGTGACAATCGTTTCGTCGAGCGGCAGGAACAGCACCGATTCCACGCCGGGCCCGAGCTGCTGATAGACGACCTGAGACTGCTGGACGTCGACCGTCTCCCCCGGCTCGGTCCAGAGCGGCCCGGGCACGCTGACGATGTGCCCGGCGATCTCCATGATGAGGAGACGGCCCTGGGCGACAACCGTGAACTCGCGTGCCGTCGCCGCGGCCGTCACCGCGACGCTCAGGACCGCTGCGAGGGCGATCCTGCAGAGGATTGCGGCCATCCTCAAAGCGAGCGCTGGATGCTCTCGACGCGGAAGCATTCGATGATGTCGCCCGGGCGCATGTCTTCGTATTTCTCGAAGGCCATGCCGCATTCCTGGCCCGCGGTGACCTCGCGGACTTCGTCCTTGAAGCGCTTGAGGGTCGATAGCTTGCCCTCGTGCACGACGACGTTGTCGCGGATCAGGCGCACGCCCGCGCCGCGCTCGACGATGCCGTCCGTGACGCGGCAGCCCGCGACCTTGCCGACCTTGGAGATGTTGAACACCTCAAGGATCTCGGCATTGCCGATGAAGGTCTCGCGCCGCTCCGGCTTGAGCATGCCCGACATCGCGTTCTTCACGTCATCCACGAGGTCGTAGATGATGTTGTAGTAACGGATCTCGATGCCTTCACGGGCCGCCAGGTCCGACGCCTGCTTGTTGGCGCGAACGTTGAAGCCGATGATGATCGCCTTGCTCGCGGTCGCGAGGGTGACATCCGACTCCGAGATACCGCCCACGCCCGACATCAGGATCTGCGCCGAGACCTCTTCGGTCGAGAGCTTGTTGAGGCTGGCGGTGATCGCTTCGACCGAGCCCTGCACGTCGCCCTTGATGATAAGCGGGAACTTGGCAACGCCGGAGGCCTTGAGCTGGTTCATCATCTGCTCGAGGCTGGTGGCACCGCCGCCTGCGGTCTTCTCGCGAACGAGACGCTGGCGATACGCCGTCACTTCACGGGCCCGGGCCTCGGTCTCGACCACGGTGAAGCGGTCGCCGGCGCTCGGAACGCCCGTAAAGCCCAGAACCTCGACCGGGAGCGAAGGCCCGGCGGATTTAACCTGCTCGCCCTTGTCGCTGATCAGCGCACGGACACGGGCAAACTCGACGCCCGCGACGACGATGTCGCCGACGTTGAGCGTACCGCGCTGGACCAGCACGGTCGCCACCGCACCGCGGCCGCGATCGAGCTTGGCCTCGATGACAAGACCCTCGGCACGGCCATCGGGGTTGGCTTTGAGGTCGAGCACCTCGGCCTGCAGCAGGATGGTCTCGAGAAGCTTGTCGAGACCCGCCTTGGTGACGGCCGAGACTTCGACGTCGAGCGTCTCACCGCCCATGGATTCCACAAACACTTCGTGCTGCAGCAGCTCGGTGCGAACGCGGGTCGGGTTGGCCGAGGGTTTGTCCATCTTGTTGATGGCGACAATGATCGGCACCCCCGCCGCCTTGGCGTGGCGGATGGACTCGATCGTCTGCGGCATGACACCGTCGTCGGCTGCAACGACCAGGACTGCGATGTCCGTTGCCTGCGCGCCACGGGCACGCATGGCGGTGAACGCCTCGTGGCCCGGGGTGTCGAGGAACGTGATCTTCTGACCGTTCTTTTCGACCTGGTAGGCACCGATGTGCTGCGTGATGCCGCCGGCTTCGCCCGAAACCACGTTGGTTTCGCGAATGGCATCGAGCAGGCTGGTCTTGCCGTGGTCGACGTGGCCCATGATGGTCACGACCGGCGGACGCGCGACCAGATCGGTCGGATTGTCGTTGGCAACGACGTCGAAGAGACCTTCCTCGACGTCGGCTTCAGAGACTCGCCGGACGGTGTGGCCAAGTTCGGTGGCGATCAGCTCGGCCGTGTCGGCATCGAGGATGTCGTTGATCTTGACCATCTGGCCCTGCTGCATGAGCAGCTTGATCACATCGACTGCCCGCTCCGACATGCGGTTGGCGAGTTCCTGGACGGTGATCGCCTCGGGCACGACGACTTCGCGCACCAGCTTGGGCTGGGGCGTCGAGCTCTTGCCGCGCTGCTTGTCGCGGCGGCGGCGCATGGCCGCCAGCGATGGGCCGCGATCGCGATCGCTTTCCGCGCCGGCATTGACCACGGTCAGGCGGCTGCGCTGGTTGACGTCGTCGCCGGCCTTGCGAGTCGGACGTTCCGGCTGCGGGCGGGCAGCGCGGCGCGCGTTCTCGAGCTCGGCCGCATTGACGATCGGCCGGCTGGCCGGCGGCGCGGTACGGGTGCGACGGGAATCCCCCTCGCCCGGAGCAGGCGGGGGCATGTCGATAGCCGGCTGCGCATTGGGACGCGG
>JAEZBF010000126.1 GCA_023427545.1 Pseudomonadota bacterium | reverse complement strand
GTCCGACACGCCCGGCCTCGGCCTCGAGCTCTGGATCCGTGCGCTCTACGGCGACCGCGCGCCGGAAATCTGGGCAGGCCTCAAGCCGCACATCCTGACGCTGGCCCGCGGCTGGTCCGAGGCCTACGCGCTGTTCCTCAAGGGCGAGGCGGACATGGTGCTCTCCTACACCACGTCGCCGGCCTATCATGCGATCGGCGAGAGCAACCCAAACTACGCGGCGGCCGATTTCGGCGCGTTTTACCCGCAGATCGAGATCGCCGGCGTCCTCAAGTCGTCGCCGCACCAGGATCTGGCACGCCAGTTCCTCGCCTACCTCGTTTCGCCCGAGGCGCAGAAGGTGATCCCGACCACCAACTGGATGTATCCGGTGGCCGACATCGGCACGGACCTGCCCGCCGAGTTCGGGAGCTTGATCCAGCCGAAGCAGGTGCTGCATCTGGACGAGGCGACGATCACCGCCAACAAGGATGCCTGGATCGGGCAAGCCCTTGCCGCGCTTCAGTAGCGACCGCAGCCTGCCGCAACGGCCGCTTCGGCTCGCTGGCGGAGTCCTCGTGGCGCTGGCGATCGCAGGACTCGTGGCACTGCTGCTCTGGGCGATCTGGAGCGCCGCGGCTGGCCAGCCGCTTGCCAGCGGCGCTCAGCTAGACGTCTGGCACCTGCTGCGGATGACCACCATCCAGGCGGCTCTGTCGACCGTACTCTCACTGGTCGTCGGAGTCGCCCTGGCGTGGGCTTTGAACCGGCTGCACTTCCCCGGGCGCGAACTGCTGGTCGCCCTGTTCGCATCGGCCATCGTGACTCCGGGCCTGTTGGTGGCCTTCGGGCTGCTGGAAGTGTGGGGCCGCAGCGGCTGGGTATCGCAGGCGTTGCGAGCGCTGGTCGGCGTTGCGCCGGACATTCCGCTGTTCGGCCTTGGCGGCATCCTCGCCGCCCACCTGATCCTCGACGGCGCGTTCGCCGCGCGCATCGTTCTCGCCCGGCTGGACGCGATCACGCCGCAGCGCCTCAAGACGGGCCAGAGCCTCGGCCTTGGTCCGCTCGCCCGCTTCCGCCTGATTGACTGGCCGGCGCTGCGCGGCACCCTGCCCGGCTTGGCGGCGGTCATCTTCCTGCTCGCCTTCACCAGCTTCCCCGTGGTGCTGCTGCTCGGCGGAGGTCCGGCCAACCAGACACTCGAGGTCGCGATCTATTCGGCTGTGCGGCTCGATTTCGATCTCGGTGCCGCCGTCACGCTCGCGCTGGTGCAAATTGCTGTATGCGCCGTGATCATCCTCGGTGCCTCTGCATTCGCGCCGGTGCCGGTGACGGTGGCAACCAGCCGCATGCAATCCTGGCGCGACCCGATCGTCGCCCGGTTCTTCCAGTGGCTGGTGCTCATCCTCGCCACACTCGGCTTCGGTCTGCCGTTGCTGGCGGTGCTGGTGGGTGGCGCAGGACCGGCGATCGCCTCGCTTATTCAGAACCCTGCGATCTGGTCGGCCGCGGCGACCAGTCTCGGCGTTGCGCTGGCGTCGGCGCTCCTCGCGCTGGCGCTTGCGCTCGTGGTCTGCATGGCGCGCGGGGCAACCGGAATGGCCTGGCTGCGGATCGGCCTGGGCCTGCCGGCCTACGTCTACCTCGCGGTCCCGGCGATGGTGCTTGCGCTAGGCTTCTTCCTGCTCGTGCGCGGGCTCGGCATCGCGCCGACAAACGCAGCAGCGCCGGTGGTCGTGCTCGCCAACGCCCTCCTCGCCCTGCCCTTCGCAGTGGCGACGCTCGGCCCCCCGCTCGAGGCCATCGCCAAGACGCGCGGCCGGCTGATCCGCTCGCTCGGACTCTCCGGCTGGCGGCAGTTCCGCGCCATCGAGTGGCCGCTTCTGGGCCGCGAGATCGGCATCGTTCTTGCGCTCGGCTTCTGCTTCTCGCTCGGCGACCTCGGCGTGATCTCGCTTTTCGGCACGCAGGACTTCGCGACCTTGCCGCTGCTGATGGTCCGCGCCCTCGGCGCCTATCGCAGCGCGGATGCCGCCGGGATCGCTGCTTTCATGCTGGCGCTGACGCTGGTCGCCTTCGTCGCGCTGCCGCCGCTCGTGCAAAGGCTCGCCCATGCTCGTGCTTGAGGACGTCACCTTCGCGCACCCCGGCCGATCGCCCTACCGCTTCGCGATGAGTGCAGCGCCGGGCGAGATCACCGCGGTCGAGGGGGCAAGCGGGGCCGGCAAATCCACGCTGCTCGACCTGATCGCCGGCTTCCTGATGCCGAGCGGGGGACGCATCGCGCTCGACGGCAAGGACCTCGGCCCGCTTCCCCCCGAGCAGCGGCCCATATCTATCCTCTTCCAGTCCGAAACGCTGTTCGAGCACCTGAGCGCGGCCGCCAACGTGGCGCTGGGCCTGCCGCGCGGCACCGGCCGCCGCGAAGCCGCGGATCAGGTCGAGGCCGCACTGGCCGAGGTGGGGCTGGGCGGCATCGGTCCGCAGCGCGCCGAGACGCTGTCCGGCGGGCAGAAGCAGCGCGTGGCGCTCGCCCGCACGCTGCTGCGCGATCGTCCCGTGCTGCTGCTCGATGAACCATTCTCGGCGCTGGACGAAGCCACCCGCCGCGGCGTGCGCGACCTCGTCGCGGCACTCAGCGCGAGCCGGGAGTGGCACACGGTTCTCGTGAGCCACTATCGCGACGATATCGACGCGCTCGCGGCGCACCGCTACCGGCTGGAGGGTGGAGCGCTACTGCCCGGTTGAGGCGGTCTTGCCCCATTCGGCAAAGACGTCGCGGAACATCTGCTCGGCGGCTTCGTCCTTTTCGAGCGTGATGATCGCCCGCTTGCCCGTCGCGTAGATGACCGCGAGGTCCATCCACTTGCGCGTCGTCAGCAGCTCGTTGTTGGCCGCGCTGTCCTGTGCCGAGGCGCTGAGCGCGAAGAGGAACGAGTTCCCCACGACGCGGGCCGAAGCGCCGACCAGCGGTGCACCCTGCACCAGTTCCTCGTTCTTGAGCAGCACGCCGGGCAGGCCCGCGACGGAGCCGCCGATGAAGCTGTCCGAGACAGAGAAATTGATCTCCATCAGGTGGCTCGCCGGGAGGCTGGGGTCGGAGTTCTTGCGGATCAGCAGGTCGACTGAGAGATTGCGCGCCGGGATGGACGCCTTGGCGACGAGCGTCGGTGCGCCGGTTTCGTCCGTGCCCTTAGACCAGTCGACCGTCCCCGAGAACGGAACGGCGCCGGTGGTACCGTTGTCCGACGCTTCGAGCAGCAGCGACTGGCTGCCGGCCATGTTCGCGGGATCGAGCGCCGCAATGGCGTTTTCGGCCGTCTGCGCCGCAGGGGCCTGTCCTTCGACCGGCAGGCGCTCCTCGGTTTTTCCCGCATCGGGCGTGGGCGCGAGTGCCAGCGGCGCGACGGTCGGCTGCACCGATGGGGCCGGCTGCGACGGCGTCAGCCGTTCTTCAACCTTGGGCTCGGCCACGGCGATGTCGGGCTGGGCAGTGGCGGTATTGCCCGGGCCGGTTGCCGCCGCACCAGCAGCAGGCGTTGCGGCAGGCGCAACAGTCGTCACCGGATCGGCTGCCGCAACGGCGACGGCCTGAGGCTCAGAGCGGGCGAACATCGAGTCGAGGTCGATGTAGCCTTCGCGCCATGCCCAGAACCCACCGGCGGCAGCGCCGACCAGAAGCACGGCGAAGACGCCGAGGAAGATCGTCAGCGGGCTGACGCCGCCGCGCTCGGTTTCGGCGTAGGGGCGCTGGAACGCAGCTTCGGTCGCTGCGCTGTCGCGGCGCGGCCGGGCTTCCCGCCGCTGCGGCTTGCGCGCCTTGCGATCGGCCCGATCCTTGCGGCTCGGCCGCTCGCGCTCGCCGCGCGCCGTCTGCTCGCGGAACGGCACGTTGGCACCACGCTTCCCGATGGCCGGCGTGACCACGGGCTCGGCCGCCTCCTCCTCGGTAGCCTCGGCTTCCAGCTCGGGCTCGGGTTCGGCACGGGGCAGCTCGACGACATTGCCGTTGGCCGGCCGCGCTTCGCCGCGCGCTTCGCGGTCCAGCGCGGCGATGGCGCGATCGAGCGCGCCTTGCGGGTCGACCGCCTGGGCCTCGATTTCGGGCTCAAGCTCGACTTCAACTTCGCGAACCGCCGACATGGCCGCCGTGATGACCGGCTCCACGACGAACGGCATCGGCTCGGTGACCTGCTGGCGGGCGGCGACCTGACCGCGCGCGGCGGGCTCAAGCCGCGGACCCGATTCGCGGCGCGGCTCGATGGTCGGACCGCGCCTGCCGCCGTCATACGGCTTGTCCGGAGGGATCCCGAACGCACTCGGCGCACCCGAGGACTTGCCCCGGCCTGCCTCTGCGCGGGCAACGATCGAGGGCAGCGGCCGTCCGGCGCGCCCGTTCGGGGCAGCCGCGGGCTTGCCCTCTTCCTTGCCGGGTTCCTTGGCATCGGACTTGGCCGGCTGCTTGCCCTCAAGCTTAGCCTGCAGGCGCAGATCGGGCTTGGCGCCGGTCTTCTGCTCGGGCTTGGCGGCAACCTTGTTGGGCGGCAACGACTTGGCCGCGACGGGCTGTGGCGTCGCGGTCGTGATCTCCGACGCAGCGATGATTTCTTCGATGGTGCCGGGACTTGGCAGCGGCTCGGCAGGTGCGGGCTGCGGCTTGCCGGGGGCCCTTGTCTCGAGCTTTGGCGCTGGAGTGGTCGGCACCTTGGGCGGCGGAGGCGGCGGCTCCTGCATGCCCGCGATCACCGCCTCGCTGGCTTCCTGCTCGACCTGCCGGATGCAGTCTTCGAGCTGCAGGCGATGCGTGGTGATGTCGCGTGCCGCGAGCGGTGGGGTGATAGCGCGGAGCTGTCCGACCAGAGCCGCGCGCGCTTTCTCGTAGACGGCGCGCCGAGCCTGGCCGTTGTTTTCCGGCAAAGCCTGCACTGCCCTGCGTAACAGCTCTTTGTAGTCCGCCATTCGCTACTTGCTACTCACAATGCGCCGCGCTGTTTTACCAAAAAAAGTCAATCTTGAAACGGGTCATGGACGAGTATGGTGTCTTCGCGCTCGGGACTGGTCGAGAGCATGGCGACGGGAGCTCCGATCAGTTCCTCGATGCGTCGTACATACTTGACCGCTTGGGCCGGCAGATCGGCCCAGCTGCGTGCGCCCGCCGTCGTTGCTGACCACCCCTCGAGAGATTCGTAGATCGGCTTAACAGCCGCTTGTGCTCCCATTGAGGCAGGCAAATAGTCAATTTGTGTCCCATTGAGCTCGTAGCCAATGCAGACCTTGATTTCAGGCAGCCCGTCAAGCACGTCGAGCTTGGTGAGCGCAATTCCTGTGATCCCGGAGGTCTTCACCGTCTGACGGACGAGCACGGCGTCGAACCAGCCGCAGCGCCGTGGCCGGCCGGTGTTGACGCCGACTTCGCGTCCAACGGTCGCGAGGTGCCGGCCGACATCGTCGAACAGCTCGCAGGGGAACGGCCCCTCGCCCACCCGCGTGGTGTAGGCCTTGGTGATGCCGAGGACGTAGCCGATCGCCGTTGGTCCGAGGCCGGAGCCTGCCGCAGCCTGGCCGGCGACGGTGTTGGACGAGGTCACGAACGGGTACGTACCGTGGTCGTTGTCGAGCAGCGCGCCCTGGGCACCCTCGAACAGGATGCGCGCGCCAGC